>PHAG01000019.1 GCA_002841625.1 Firmicutes bacterium HGW-Firmicutes-1
TTCTTTATTTATGTTTCCGAACCCTTGAAATCGTAATACTGCGTACCAACTCAACTCCAGTGTTTATAAACGTTTCAACAGACAACAGGTCTCCACATGGGTCGTCATTGGAAACATATCCACCGGCTGTACTGCACTAATCTCATACCCTGCCTCAGATAAAATCTTAACATCTCTTGCCAATGTAGCCGGATCGCAAGAAACATATACCACTCTTTTAGGACTCATATGAATAATCGTATCAAGTAGTTTCTGATCACACCCTTTTCTTGGAGGATCAACAACAATAACATCCGCTCTAATGCCTTCTTGATATTTTTTCTCAATTACTTGTTCTGCTTTACCAACAAAAAAATCAGCATTGTCTATTTTATTTAATTCCATATTATAATGCGCATCTTCAATCGCTTCTGGCACAATTTCTACTCCATAAACGTATTTAGCTTTACTTGCTAAATATAGTGCAATGGTTCCGATTCCACAGTATGCGTCCCAAACAATCTCTTCGCCAGTTAATTGTGCATAGTCTAGTACAGTTTTATATAGTTTTTCTGTTTGAATTGGATTCACCTGATAAAAAGACGTTGGTGATATCCTATATGATACATCTCCAATATTGTCAACAATGTGGCGCTTACCATATAAAACCTTTGTTTCGTTGCCAAGGATCACATTTGTTTTCTCACTATTTATATTTATTAGGATACCTTCAATCCAATCCAATTTAGAAAGCCTTTTAATAAGCTCTTCTTCCTTTGGAATTTTGCGTCCATTAACAACCAAGGTAACCTGAAGGACATCCTTATGCTTTGAGTATCTTGTCACGATATGTCTAATCAAGCCCTTATGATTTTCCTCATTATATGGTTTAACTCCATTATCAATCATGTAACTCTTGACCGCTTCAATGACTTCATCATTTTTAACATTTTGTATAGCACATGTTTCTATTGGTACAATCCTATGGCTTCTATTTACATAAAAACCTATCTGTATATTGCCAAACACATCCTCACCAACAGGATATTGGGCCTTGTTTCTATAGTGATATGGATCTTCCATTCCAATCGTAGGTTCTACTTTAATATGATTGAAGCCACCTATTCGCTTAAGGGTTTGTTCAACTTTATTTCTCTTAAATTCTAATTGTGCATTATAATTTATATGTTGTAGCTGACACCCTCCACACTTACTTGCAACTTTACAAGTTGGGGCACACCTATCTTTTGATGGCAAAATAATTTCTTCAATCTTAGCAAATCCTAAATTTTTATTTACTTTTATTACTTTGACGTAAACCTTATCTCCCGGAACAGCTCCTGGAACAAACAAGGCATAACCATCTATTTTTCCTACTCCATCACCATCAACGTTTAGATCATCAATCGTCAGAGAGTAGCATTCATTTTTAATTACTGGTATAACTTTTCCTATTTCCATTTTTTCACCTTTAATTAATATCTTGTTCTTCTAATATTACTATCTAATGCCCTTTGCCAACCAATCCAATCCTCTTCTGCTTCATCATTTTCTAGCATACTTGAAATAGATTTAAGCTTAGCATCTGTGTTATCTGCAAAATTAAGTGCGAAGGCTTCGATAATTTGAGGTTTTTTAGGTGAGCCATATTCCAACTCCCCATGGTGTGATATGATACAGTGTTTTACTAAATAAGCAAGCTTCTCAGGAAAACCAATAATTTCTCTAATTTTATTTCCAACCCATTCGACTGAAATCATAATATGTCCAAGGAGTTGCCCGGAGTCTGTATACTCTACTATAGGAAAGGATGATAGTTCCTCAAGCTTACCAACATCATGAAACAGTGCTGCTGTAAACAGCAAATCTTTATCGATGATTGGAAATTGTTTCGCATAAAACGAACAAAAATCAACAACTGAAAGAGTATGCTCTAATAATCCTCCTGAAAAATTATGGTGCATCGTTTTTGCTGCTGTATGCTCTTTAAACTTTTTAATAAAAGCTTTATCTTCAACAAAGAAGCTATCAACTAGTTGTTTTAAATATTTATTTTCTATGCCAGCAACATATTCCATTAATTCTTGATACATCTCATCAATATTTCTGTTTGAGACAGGTATATATTCTCTTGGATCATATTCTCCCTCTGAACTTTTTCTTACTCTTCGAATATTGAGTTGCATACCCCCTTGAAATAACACTACAGTACCATCAATACGGATATAATCTCCTTCATCAAAGTGATTAATCCCATCATTTAAATCCCATATTTTTGCATCTATTGTTCCACTCTTATCTTGAAGTCTTAATGAATAATATGTTTTACCTGCTTTTGTTTTTAATACTTGTTTATTTGCACATAAATAATGGTCAAGTACCCCATCATTTTCTTTTAATTCAGCTAAATAGCGCATGTTTAACTCCTCTCTAATCTATGACTATTTTATATTATACATTATTGAAGAATTTTTTTCACTCCTTTTTATTTTTTAACAAAAAAACCGGCTACGAAGACTTAATTTATCGTTACCAATAAAGAGACAAATCTTTTATTTAATGATTTGTCTCTTTATTAGTAAATAATATCCCTAAATGTCTACTCAGCATTATATGAATACCATTCTTGAACACTCTCTTCTAAACGCACAGCTTTAAAACCATGTGATCTTAATAATTCTACCGCTTCTACAGATAATAAACAATAACGACCACGGCAATAAGCAACAATTTCTTGGTTTTCAGGTAAAAGTGCTAAATGTTGTTCCAACTCTTCTATAGGAATTGAACTTGCACCAGGAATATGCATAATTTCATACTCTTCTTTAGGTCTTACATCAATTAGAGTAACACTCCCATCTTTCATTCTATGAATTAACCGACTTATTTGAATTTGTTCCATATTATCTTTATTGGTATAAATGTCTTCTCGGAGTTTATGAATTTCTGCAATCCGCTTTTCAGCTAGCAACTGTAAAGACAACATAAAATTTGCGACTGTTTTATCAGCTAATTTATAATATGAGTAAATTCCTTGTTTCTGATACTCGACAAGCCTTGATTCTAGTAAGGTTTGAAGATGTTGGGAGGTATTTGCCACACTCATCTCAGTTTCTCTTGCTATTGCATCAACAGTTTTAGTTCCTTGAGTTAGAATATCCAAAATTTCCAACCTTTTAGGACTTGCTATAGCCTTTCCTATTCTGGCAAGTTGGGTGTAACTACTATCTTTAAAGTTACGGGGTTCTTTTAACATAATAAAGCCTCCATTCAATCATTCAATTAATCTATTGACTATTATAACATATGGGTGTTATAATTCATAGTATATTATATCAACTAAAAAAGAAAGGACATTTCCCATGATATATTTAGATTATAATGCAACAACGCCTATTGATCAAGAAGTTGCCACATCAATGCTTCCTTATATTTATGAAAACTACGGAAACCCCTCAAGCGGCCATAAATTAGGTCTTGATGCAAAAAAAGCCGTGGAACAAGCTAGGGATAAGATTGCAGAACTTTTGAATTGTACCGCAAATGAAATAACATTTACAAGCGGAGGTAGCGAATCAAATAATACCGTAATTAAAGGTGTCGCTTATACTTACCGGAATAAAGGTGATCATATAATAACTTCACAAATTGAGCATCCTGCTATTTTAAATCCTTGTAAGTATTTAGAAAGACTCGGCTATGAAATAACCTATTTGCCGGTAAATGAATATGGTTTAGTGAATGTAGCAGATTTAGAAAAATCAATAACCAAGAGAACAATATTAGTAACTATTATGCATGCAAATAATGAAACCGGATCGATTCAGCCTATAGAGGATATATCAAAGATTTGCCGCAAGCATAACATATTGCTTCATACGGATGCAGCTCAATCTGTTGGGAAAATTCCTACAAATGTTGATGAACTAGGAGTTGATTTTCTAACAATTGCAGGTCATAAGCTATATGCACCGAAAGGCGTTGGAGCCTTGTATATAAGAAAAGGTCTTGCTGTTGAACCTTTAATTCATGGTGCCAGCCATGAAGTTGGAAGACGTGCTGGAACCGAAAATGTGATTTTTAATGTAGCTTTAGGTAAAGCCTGTGAAATTGCCAAGAAATCACTCTCAGACCCTAAAATCAAACAATTAACAGAATATTTTTACCAGAATCTTAAAGAACTATTTGGCCAAAAGATACGTATTAACGGAGATCTTAGCAAAAAATTACCAAATACATTAAATGTAAGTTTTGTAGGATATCAGGGTACAGACATACTGTTAAAATTAGGTAATGATATCGCTGTTTCAACAGGCTCAGCATGTCATACAGGCTCAATATCCATATCCCCTGTATTAAAAGCAATGAATATTCCTCCTGAAATTGCTCAAGGAGCTGTCAGATTTAGTTTGGGAAGGTATTCAACAAAAGAGGAAATCGACATAGTTCTTGATAGATTAAAAAAGGTTTCGACTGAGTACAAATAGGAGGAAATTATAATATGAAGTTTACACCACTTAGTTTTCAAGGACCATTAGCTGCAGGAGGCGTTGCCCTTATGCCTTTTGTTCTTTTACAGTTTACAGTACCTCATGAAAAAGCCTTAATAACATTATCGGATATTGAATTTACTGGATTGGGAATATTTAACACTTTCTATTTTATATCTTTGTTTGGAATAATGTTACTATTTACAATTATCCACTTGATTTTAACTGTAAATTCTTTAATAGGTCTTGTGAAATGGCTATCAAAAGAAAGAGAATTTATTAATTTTATTAATACGCCACTATCGAATATAGGAATTTTTTCGCCCATTGTTTCTCTGACTATGAGTATGAATGTTATTTTAGGTCCGGCATATTTCTTTATCACGAAGATATCCGCTAATTTACAAATAATAATGTGGCCAGCATTAATTTCCTTTGCAATTCTTTCTCTAATTTTCTTTATACTTGAAATAAAGATCTTTAAAATCTGGTTAAACCAAGCAATTGACTTGGATAAACTAAATTTTGGATGGTTACTCGATGCATTTGCTTTAGGTATGCTTTCTCTAGTTGGAACTGGTATTGCTTCATTATCAAATACTATTGAGATAGCTTCTACCGCAGCATTTATAGCCTTATTTACTTTGAGCTTTGGTTTCATTTTATTTATAAGTAAATTACTTTACTTAATTTACCACCAACTACGATCTATTACTTTACCAACAAAGCAAGCACAACCGACTTTCTTTGTAGTAATTCCCATTTCCTGTCTATTCGGAGTAAGTTTATATAAATTTTATGTTTATTTAGAAAAGTATTTTTTCTTCAACATTAAATTTTTATCTTATTTCGTTATTACCTTTTCTTTTGTAATTGCAATAGGTTGGGGGATTTTCTGTTTACATTTACTAAGTGATTATTTTAAAAATGAGTTTGTGAAAAATGAATTTTATCCAGGTCAATGGACCATAGTTTGTGCTCTTGTTGGTTCTGAAGTATTAGCATCTTATGTTTATGGAAATTTTTATGCGAACTTATTATTTATTATCTTTAATTATATAAGTATATTATTAGCGTCGATTATTTTTATTCTAATTCTAACCAGATATTATCAAGCAAATTATAGAGATAAAATCAACCCAGTAACTGTAAAAACATTTGCATAAGATGTCGGTTAGAATAGTTATTTTCTGTGAACCAGTTAAAACAGAAATGTTTTAACATTAAAATTCATCTAACAAAGAGAGGTATCTTTATGAAACTAGCTATTATTATTGAAACAAAGGAATATGAAAAGGCATGGAACGCTTTTCGTTTCGCGACTACTGCAAAAAAGAATGGACATGAAGTAAAAGTATTTCTTATGGGCGAAGGTGTAGAATGCGAATCGCTGACCCATGAAAAGTTTAATGTTGCAGAACAGTTTACTGCATTTACTGAAGCTGGTGGCGACATTTTAGCGTGTGGAACTTGCTTGAAATCACGAAACCTGGGATCTACGGATGTCTGCCCTCTATCTACAATGGTAGATTGTGTCAAAATGGTGGAATGGGCCGATAAAACTGTAACCTTCTAAATCAATTTAATTAATTATCAATTAACGAAGTAGGTACATTCTCTTTCTCTGAAAATGTACCCACTATTTTTTTAAAGCCTTTGGATTTTAGGCTTGTTTTTTATTATATATTAAAACCCTCGTTACCTATCTGCCGCTTTTCTAATTATATATGCAGAACTTTCCTAGCAAGAAAAAGGGCTGTTTTTAGTCTCAATATATGTATTATATTTCTATACTTTTACTTAATATTGCTTCTTGGCTTGACTGTCTTCTCATCCTACATGTGCCTTCGAGCTGAGCACCTTCGTCCATAACTATGGTTCCCACAATTACATCTCCTAACACTTTCCCTGTATGCGTAATTTGAAGCTGTTTTATAGCATGTATATTACCGATTACTTCTCCAGACACTAGTACATTATCAGCTTGTATAATTCCCTTAACCTTGCCAGTATCTCCAACCGTTAAACTTGCACTTACTTCAATATCTCCAGTAAATTCTCCTGATATAAGTACTGATGCCTTGGATATTAGTTTCGTAGCCTCAATTTGTGTATCCTTACAAATCACCGTAGTTGAAATATCTGCTGTAGATTTATCATTGCTTCCTAATTTTCTCATATCCCATACCTCTTAAAATATATAGTTGATTGGGTCCATGGTTTCACCATTATATAGCACTTCATAATGTAGATGCGCACCTGTTACTCTACCTGACGATCCTGAAACCGCTACCTGTGCACCCTTTAAAACTGCATCTCCAACTTCTACCAATAGTTCAGAGTTATGTGCATATAGCGTTTTATATCCATATCCATGGTCAATCACCACAGTATAACCATACCCCGACTCATATTCTGATGTAACCACTTTCCCATTGCCAGTTGCATAAACCGGTGAACATTTCGCCTTTAAGTCTATTCCTGTGTGAAATTCCGTTCTTCCATTTATCGGATCACTTCTCCAACCATATTTATCGTTTATTACTATACTAGCAAGGGGTGATCCCATAGGACACGCCTCCCATGCAGGAATCAATGCATCAAGTTTTGTATTCAGCTGTCGATAATCACCGATACTTACTGTTGTCATACTTAATGTGCTTTCTAGACTAGTTGACAGCCTGTCTACCTCGACCTCAAAAGTACGAATGATTTGATTGTCGATTTGATTTGTTTCTGGTTCAGCACTTTGAGCAAAAGCATTCATCGTCTTTGCAGCATCCAATATAAATTCTTTTTGCTGAGGGATTGGAGCTGAATCTGTAGAATTTAACTTACTATTCATTTCCTGTTTATATGTTTCTAATTCTTTTACTTTTCCATCTAAATCAGTGGCTAATATCCGTAATTGCTGTAATTGTTTATAATGCTCATTATTTGCGCTCTCAAGCTTCGCAATTAAAGTATCCTTGTCATTGATGGACGTACTCGTAGATAATGCATGTAAATTGCTTACAACTACTTGTTGTCTCAAATGAAGTACATAACCAGCTCCACCAATTACAAAAGCAATTAAAACAATACAGCAAATGAATATTGGCAACTTCGGTATTTTAACCACTTTAGCACTTTTTGTTGGATCTGGAATCATCATGAGCGTAATGTGTTTCCTCGCCTTTACCTCATGAATCTTCTTGCTCTTACTTTTTACATCTAATAATAATCCCATAACTATGCCGCCCTTTTATTATATATCTAATTTTTCTGGTTCTATGTATCCCCGTTTGATTCTAAAGTAAGTATCCTTTTGACGATGATCTCTTTAGGTGTCTACATTTTGTCTTAGTTATCTTCTAATAGGTGTCTGCATTTTGTCTGCCTTAGGTCTTTAGATGTTTTTTGTTTGTCTAAATGAATTCACTTTAATGTATGTTTTGTAAAAAGTCTCTTATTTAAATGTCTCACTTAAGCCGTTCGTATTTGCACTCATTTTGAATCCTTATTGGTGCAGCGTTTTATTATTATAACACAACTGTAATAATTTTGTAACAATTAATTCCCGATGATTTAATAGGGCTTTGGTCCTAATTTAAGCCGTTTTATATTGATAAAAAAGAAAAACTTACAACTTCCATATTACTTCCATTTGATGTAAAATATAGATAAGCTTTCATAGCCAAAAAAGGAGTACTTTATAATGAACAAAAAGATTTTAAAAACATTAGAATTCGACAAAATACTACAGTTGTTAACAACCTATGCTATTTCTTCCATTGGCAAGGAAGTAGCATCCCAATTAACACCTTATACAGATATAAATATCATAAACGAAAAGCTTGAAGAAACAGCTGATGCAACCAACTTAATCATTAGACAAGGTTCCCTGCCGTTGGGCGGCATTAAGAACATTCAAAAGTGTTTAAAGCGCCTTGAAATTGGTGGTAATTTATCAATCCATGAACTGCTTGATATAAGTGAGCTTCTGCGTGTAACCAAAAAAGTGATTTCTTATGCAAACCAATGTGGAGAGTTTTTAGATACAACGTCAATTAAAGATATGTTTCAACTATTGGATTCTGTTCATGTTTTGTACACTGAAATAACTCGCTGCATTTTATCTGAAGAGGAAATTGCCGATGATGCAAGTGCGAAGTTACAAACACTTAGAAGAGACATTCAAAGTACTCATTCTAAGATCAGACAACACTTGAACAAAATCTTAACATCTTCAAACTATAAGATTATGTTGCAGGACTCACTAATAACAGTAAAGAATGATAGATTTTGTGTTCCTATTAAGGCAGAATATAGAAGCTCCTTCCCAGGAATGATTCACGAACAATCGTCCTCAGGCTCCACCTTATTTATCGAACCACTTTCCGTTGTAGAGTTAAACAATACGCTTAAAACATTGATTGATGATGAAGGAAAGGAAATAGAACGCATATTAGCAGAATTAAGTGGGAGAGCTGCTGAGCACATTTACGTATTAGAATCTAATCAAACAATCCTTAGTAAGTTAGATTTCATTTTTGCTAAAGGCGAATTGGCTTTAAATATGCGTTGCTCTAAACCAATATTCAATACAGATAAAAAAATAAACCTGAAGAAGGCTTGTCATCCCTTATTAGACCCAAAAACAGTTGTACCAACAGATTTATATATTGGAGATAACTTCAACACCCTCGTAATTACTGGACCAAATACTGGTGGAAAAACTGTAACACTGAAAACGGTTGGATTACTTTCTCTTATGGGACAAGCTGGATTATATATCCCAGCCTTCGATAATTCTTCCTTAACTGTATTTGAAGAAATATTCGCAGACATTGGTGATGAGCAGAGTATAGCACAAAGTTTGAGTACATTTTCTTCCCATATGACGAATATTATAGAAATTCTTTCTTCTGCAAATGAAAATTCACTTGTTCTCTTTGATGAACTAGGTGCTGGAACTGATCCAACAGAAGGAGCTGCTCTTGCAATGGCAATTCTTGAAAATCTTTATAGCAGGCAAGTAATAACCATTGCAACAACACATTATAGTGAACTAAAGGTATATGCACTTTCCACCAAAGGTGTGGAAAATGCTAGTCAAGAATTTGACGTCCAAACACTTCGACCAACGTATAAACTGTTAATTGGAGTACCAGGAAAGAGTAACGCTTTTGCAATTTCTAAACGTCTTGGGTTATCCGATGATATTATCGATGAAGCAAAAAACTTATTAGAAGGTAAGGAAATTAGATTTGAAGATTTAATTACTGATCTAGAAATGAACAAAAAGCAAGCCCTTTATGAAAAGGAAAAAGCAGAACGTTTTAGAGTTGAGGCAGAAAAACTCCAGAAAGAAGTTCAAATACAAAAGGATAAGGTAAGCAGCCAAAAAGAAAGAATTCTTACGGAAGCAAAAGAAGAAGCCTATGCGATTCTATATGCTGCGAAACAAGATGCCGATAACATTATTAAAGATATGAATCAATTGGTAAAGAACTCAAAGACTCTTACCTCCGGCGACTTAGAAAAAAACCGCTCTCAACTTAGAAATGCCTTAACTGATTTGGAGTCTAAAATTGTTTCCCCTTCTAGAAAGCAAAAAGCAACTTCTCCTACATCAGTTAAAAAAGGAGATACTGTTCATGTATATTCTTTAGATCAGTCAGGCACTGTAATTTCTGCACCTAACAATAAAGGTGAAGTACAAGTACAACTAGGTATTATGCAGACAAAAGTAAATATATCCGACATTACTCTAAAACAAGATAATTCAGGAGAAGTTTCTAATAAACGTTCTCCTCGAACCTCCGGCAAAAAAATGGATCTTAATAAATCATTATCAATGTCCTCTGAACTTGATGTTAGAGGCACTACCAGTGACGAAGCACTGACCCTTGTAGAGAAGTATTTAGATGATGCATATTTATCTCATCTTCCTCAAGTAACCATTATTCATGGAAAAGGAACCGGTGCTCTTCGTATGGCAATACATTCTCAGCTAAAAAAGATTAAATATGTGAAAGCTTTTCGGCTTGGAGTATATGGAGAAGGTGAAACCGGAGTAACGATAGTTGAACTAAAATAATAAAGCGAGGTGAATTTCTATGGATTTTAAATCTAAAATACTCATTGTTGATGATGATGAGAATATAACTGAACTAATCTCTTTATATTTAATAAAAGAAGGTTACGATACTAAAATCGTTCATAGTGGAAGCTTAGCCCTTTCAACATTTCAAGCATACAGCCCTAATTTAGTCATTTTAGATCTGATGCTTCCTGGTAAAGATGGATATGATGTTTGTAAAGAAATTAGGCAAATAAGTAATGTTCCGATTATTATGTTGACTGCAAAAGGAGAAACTTTCGATAAAATACTTGGCCTTGAATTGGGTGCTGATGATTATATGGTTAAACCCTTTGACACGAAAGAACTCACTGCTAGAGTCAAAGCTGTACTAAGACGATTCACTCCCCAAAAGGATAAGTCAAAACAAATTATATTAGAAAACTTAAACATTAACCTGACTAACTACTCTGTCATGTTCAAAGATACAAAAATTGAAATGCCTCCAAAAGAGCTTGAATTATTATATTTTCTAGCTTCCAGTCCGAACCAGGTATTTACTCGGGAACAACTCCTTAATCGTATTTGGGGCTATGAATATCTGGGTGATACCAGAACAGTTGATGTTCACATTAAGAGAATTAGAGAAAAAATAAATGAAAATGATTACTGGGCAATCAAAACAGTCTGGGGAATAGGCTATAAATTTGAGGTGAAATAAACCATGCATAAATTCCGTACTCACAAACCCTTACTTGTTTATGCAATAATATCCTTTGCTTTATTTATGATTGTATTTGGCATCTTTACACAGGTTATTTCTAATCACTTTACGAAAACCTTAAAAAACGATCTGATTAATGAAGCAACTGAAATCGGTAATGATTATGTTGATGCTTGCTACACAAAAGATTATGACCTTGGCTATTTTGATTATAAATTCCAGTTTTTAAGTGAACAATATGAGACTCATACTGTAATAACAAATTCAAAAGGTATCGTATTATTAGATTCCCTGAAGGATCATGACTATTGCTTAGATGCTGAAAATATCTCTTCATTGGTTAAGGATACAACTAAAGGTTCAATTATTGTTGAAGAAGGCTCTGATCACAATCAATTTGGCAATCCTACTTTCTCTATTGGAGTCCCTATTATGAGAAAAGGTCTTGTATACTGCGTTGTAGTTATGCATGCACCTCTACCTAAGACCAATAGTACCATCTTTTTTATCTATAGAATTACTTTTATCACCTTAATAACCGCTCTAAGCTTAGCCTTTTTGTATACTTTAATATTTTCTAACCAAACAAATCGAACACTTGAAGCCCTTAACAAAACCTCAAAAGAGGTTGCAAATGGCAATTTTGCAAGCCGGGTTGACGTTACCTATGCTGGTCAATTTGGTGAGCTTGCAAATAATATGAACGACATGGCTGAAGAACTCGGCAAACTTGAGGCTATGCGCAAGGATTTTATTGCAAATATTTCTCACGATATAAGATCTCCATTAACATCAATAAAAGGCTTTGTACAGGCTATTCTAGATGGCACTATTCCATATGAAAACCAAGATAAATATTTAAACATTGTTTTAGATGAAACTGAACGATTATCTTACCTTACAAATAATATTTTATTGCTCACAAAAATGGAAAACCAGCAGGTTTTATTAGAAAAATCTTCTTTTGAATTACATCAAATTATTCGTAAGGTTCTTCTTCAATTTGACCAACATATTATTACTAAGAAAATGGAAGTTAAACTCTTATTCCACAAAAAAGACTTAGTAGTTTTTGCAGATACGAATCAAATTCAACGTGTACTCTACAACCTCATTGACAATGCAATCAAATTTAGTAATCTCCACGGAAAATTAATCATTGAAACAACAGTAATCAAGGATAAAGCAGAAATATCCATCTCTGATTCCGGGCAAGGAATTCCCGATGATAGCATTAAATACATATGGGATCGCTTTCACAAGGTTGACCGTTCAAGAGGAAAAGATAAAAAGGGCATCGGAATTGGATTATCAATAGTAAAAGAAATCATAAAAGCTCACGACGAACGAATTGACGTTAATAGTCAGCTAGGAAAGGGTACAAAGTTCACCTTTACATTACCTCTTTCAACCTCTAAAAACAGATAATTTAAGGGGCATCTACTGCAATAGATGCCCCTTTTTACTTTCTACAAAAGTTTAGTTTTTTACCACGTATAATCTCTTAATTGACCTTCTAACATTAATGAATTAAACTCACTTTGTCTTAATGCTTCATATAGTACGATAGCTACAGCATTAGATAAGTTTAGTGAACGAATCGCATCTAACATAGGTATTCTGATACTCGTGTCTTTATATCTCACCAATAGATCTTCTGGTATACCTGCACTTTCCTTCCCAAACATAATAAAGCTATCCTTTGGATATGTTACTTGCGCATAGGTTTGTCTTGCCTTAGTCGTAGCCATAAAAATTGTAGCATCAGGGTTTTTCAAACAAAAATCTTCAAAGCTAGAGTATACATGTAAATCTAATAAATCCCAATAATCTAGACCTGCTCTTTTTACAGACTTTTCATCAATAAAAAACCCTAATGGTTCTATCAGATGAAGTGCTGTTCCAGTTGCAACGCATGTCCTAGCAATATTTCCAGTATTTTGAGGTATTTCAGGTTCATGTAATAATATATTCATTGTTATTTTTCTTTAATCGCGACATTTATTTCAATTGTTTTATTTTCATCGAAAACCAATGGAATACAAATAGTCTTTGAATCACTTACAGAAATTGATAAATTCATACCTGCACATACAGATGGAGGTGTTATATCTAATGTAATCGCTTTTTTAGAAAACAATGTTGCTGCATTACCAAGAATCATATTACCTAATTCACTAATCGCACTCTTCGCCATATCATTTAGTTCATTTACGGGCATACCCATCATCATATGTGATGCTATTGAACATGCAACATCTGAAGTCATGTTAATTAAAACCTGTCCTCTTAAGTCACCTGTTATACCTACAATAATCATTAATGTGTTTCCTTCATAAGTTGCTTGGCTTAAATAAGGCTTTCCAACTCTTGCTTCAACGTGACAAAAGTCTCTAATAACCGTTTGTGCTGCTTCTATAAAAGGATTAATATATTCTACATTTACCATTTTAAATGCCTCCTTTTTTTGATTACTCACATTGTATCATAACCTTTATGTAATCACAACACATATAGCGCTTAAATGGTCAGTGTTTCCATAAATTACAAGCTACTTTGTTTACATAATCATAGGTTATTCTTGACAATTATATAAAAATAATGTAACATAATAATTACTAAATGATAGCCATTATTTAAAAGGGGGTAATTAAAATTCAACAAATAGCAGAACTATTAAAAAGTCACTCCATAAAAGTGACACCTCAACGATTGGCTATATATAACGTACTTTATAATACCACTGAGCATCCGAGTGCAGAAAAGATTTATCACGCTCTCCAAGCAACCCATCCTACAATGAGTCTTGCAACTGTATATAAAACCTTGGATACTTTTATTAAGTCCAACTTAGTTCAAGAATTAAATACAGGGGATGACTATATTCGCTATGATGCCCAAATACAAGAACATCCACATGCAATCTGTAATGCTTGTGGTAAAGTACAAGATCTTGATGTTCATTTATTAGATGGATTGTTAGCGCGTATTCAACAAGAAACGGATTATGATATACAATATCAAAAAATATATTTTTATGGACGATGTCCACAATGTAAATAAGAACCAAAGGAGTTATACCACTCCTTTGGTTCTCATTAGTTCTACACTTCTATTTCAATATTTTTTTCACAAATTCACTAATTCTTTCTAATGCGATCTTCAGATTATCGATGGAATAAGCATAGGAACATCTTATGAAGCCTTCTCCACATTCACCAAAGGCTGTCCCCGGTACCACTGCAACCTTTTGATCAAACAATAATTGTTTTGCAAATTCCTCTGACGATAGTCCTGTTTTTTGTATAGATGGGAATACATAAAAAGCTCCAAAGGGTTCAAAACAATCTAATCCCATTTTTCTAAAACCATCCACCATAAGCCTTCGTCTTTGATTATACGCATCTTTCATCTCTACAATATCTGAATCTCCATTTTTTGCAGCTTCAAGCGCAGCATATTGGCTTGTTGTTGGCGTACACATAATTGCATATTGATGAACAATTGTCATTGGAGCTATTATTTCCTTTGGCCCAACTGCGTAGCCAATTCTCCAACCAGTCATCGCATATGCTTTTGAAAACCCATTGATTACAACCGTTCTCTCTCTCATACCCGGAAGTGTTGCTATTGAAACATGCCCTTCCTTATAAGTGAGTTCTGCATAAATTTCATCTGATATTACAAATAAATTATGCTTAATAATCACTTCTGCGATTTTCTCAAGATCCTGCTTTTCCATAATAGCACCTGTTGGATTACTCGGAAAGGCCATTAAAATTGCTTTTGTTTTGTCAGTAATATGTGCCTCAATTTCTTCAGGCATCAATCTAAATTGATTTTCTGCTTGAAGCGCTATTGGAACAGCAATACCTCCCGCTAATAATGCACAAGGTTTATATGAAACAAAACAGGGCTCCGGAATCAGGACTTCATCACCAGGATTAAGCAACGTTCGAAGAGCTATATCGATACCTTCGCTACCACCAACAGTTACTACCATTTCTGTCCTAGGATCATATTTTAAGTCAAATTTTCTTTTCAGATAGTTACTGATTTCAATTCTCAAATCTAACATACCTGAATTCGATGTATAAAAGGTTTTTCCCTTCTCTAAAGAATAAATACCCTCTTCTCGTATATGCCAAGGAGTATCAAAATCAGGTTCACCAACTCCTAATGAAATAGCATCTTCCATTTCTGTTACAATATCAAAGAATTTTCTTATTCCCGAGGGAGGAAGACTACTTGCAATTGTCGATAAATTATATTCCATTATGGAGTCACCACCATTCTCTCATCTTTTTTCTCATCTTCTAAAATAATCCCATGTTCCTTGTATTTTTTTAGTACAAAATGGGTTGCAGTACTAAGTACTGCCTCAAGAGGCGCTAGCTTTTGACCTACAAATAACGCAACCTCTTTCATAGTCTTTCCTTCAATGATTACAGTTAAATCAAAACCACCTGACATAAGGTATACAGATTTTACCTCTTTAAATCTATAAATTCTCTCCGCAATTTTGTCAAAGCCTTCTCCTCTTTGAGGTGTAACTCTAACCTCAATTAAAGCTGTCACCTTATCTGCATCTACCTTATCCCAATTAATTAAGGTGTTGTATCCACAAATGATTTTTTCCTTTTCCAGATTACTCACTTCTTCAATAATTTCATTTTCACTCTTTCCTAGCATAATAGATAAATCACTCGTTGTAATTTTACTATTCTTTTCTATAATCTCCAATAGTTCTTCTCTCATTATAGTACCTCCGTAAGTTGTTAAAATGTGTATGCGCTAAATAACCTTATAAAGCTCGTCCGATTTTGCAGGCTCTAAGGCTCGTCTTGTTTCCTCTTGAATAACGATTCTATCATTGCCACTTGTAATCTTACCGATTACCGCTGCTTGAATTCCATGAGCTATTAATCTATCAACAAGTAATTGGCCACTGTCAGCAACCATCAGCATAGATCCACTAGAAATTAACTTATAAGGATTTAATTCGAAGTATTCGCAAATCTCTACTGTTTCTTGTTTAATTGGTATCTTATCTAAAAATATTTCTACGCCCTTTCGGGCGCTAGCGGCCAGTTCCCACAATGCGCCAAATATACCACCTTCAGTTGCATCATGCATGATCGTAACTCCATGCTCATTAGCAATCTTGCTTTCAGGAACAACTGAAATATATTGATTCAAGGCTTTTGCCCTTTCAATGAATTCATTATTGTAATGTGCTTTTAATACTTCCTCCTTGTGCACCGCAATGATAGCGGTTCCCTCAAGTCCTGCCCATTTAGTCATGATGACATCTTGGCCTTCCTTAACCTTCTTAGGAGTCAATAACTTGTCCTTCTTTACTTTACCAATTCCAGTAACACATAATAACGGCTGATTCACCGCAGTTGTTACTTCTGTATGGCCTCCCATGACTTGGAGATTTAACGCTTCACATGTAGTAGCTACATCCTTCATGATGTTTTTTAAATCACTTTCATGAAAGTTCTCCGGAAGTAAAACAGTAAGCATAAGCCCTACTGGTTCAGCACCGCACGCAGCCAAATCATTTGCAGTAATATGTACTGCTAACGAACCAATGTCCTTTACCGCACCGGTAATTGGATCACAAGAAAGCGCAAATAGCTCATCAGGTCCAAATTGGCCAATACTACAGTCTTCACCAATATTTGGTCCAACCAAAATTTCTTTTCTCTTAACTTTAAGTTGCTTGAAAACAGATCTTTTTAGAATTGTCTCTGGCACTTTTCCCGTTTTCATATATTTCTTCTCCTTAAATGAAACTATATAGTTTCACGGAATGTAGTATATTCTTTTCATTCATCAAGAGATAGTTCCCTTTATTCCACAATATACTCTGGATTAATATCTATAATATCTTCTTGTACTGGGCCATCCGCTGGTTCATCTATCGGTAATGGATCTTGTTCTATTTGAATAGCTGGTTCAACTATAGGCTTTTCTACTGCTATTGGCGCACTACCTCTTCTAACCTCTGCCGCTGTTGCACCATAATTACTCGTATTAATGTTTAACTTTTCGCTAAGATTTCCTTCAATATAAATCAATTTATATAATTTTACAGTATACCCTATTGTAGGTTTTTTTTCAACAACTTCTTCACCTTCTTTTAAAGATGGATCAAGAGTTATTTTTTGTGGAGGAGGCATTATTGTATCTATTATAACAGATTCAAACTTAATAGTACGATTATTGGCTCTAATTTCTTTACCATAGATGTTCATATATAGTTGATGGTTCTTGATATAGCTTTCAATATAGAGCGGATTGTCTGTATCATTCTTAAACTTAAAGTCAATATAATCTCCCGCTAAAGTGGCATCTCGTCCCTTCTCGATATAACCTACTGGCAATGAATGATTTTGTCGTTGAACAATCTCCAACTCAGCTAATAGCACAGAATTATAAAGAGTAGTTGCAATTTGACATACCCCTCCACCAATTCCCGGTTGAATTTTACCATTTAAAATGATAGGTGCTTCTTGATAACCACTTGAAGAGTTTACTGGCCCAATCGTATCATTTGTTGAAAAAACATCTCCTGGAAATAATATCGTACCATTAATCTTCTCACTCGCTATTCTTAAGTTTTCATTTCTAGCTGTTTGACTGACAGAAAATTCCGTATAAAAACTCCCTAAAGAATCTTTAACATCTTCATAAACTACTTTAGTAATCTTCGGATTTACTTGAGCTAGTTCTAGCTTAACTTCATCTAGACCTACTGATAACCCATCTTTTATCACCTTAATACTCTTCTCAATTGTTAGCTCTTTGCCTATAACCTCTTCCTTAATAACAAATGCATTGTTTTCTCTTAAGAGCACAGCGTCTAGAGGTAATACATCATATTCTGCTTTAGCTGTTTCTAATATCTCGTTTATTTTCTCGTCATTATACTTTTCTTCAATTTCAATTATAAACGGGGTTTTTTTATATTTTTTGATTTGCTTATATCTATCGCTTCTAGTTCCTACTTTTCCAATTTGGTAGGCATTCTCTATTAATGAAGAATAGTCTATTTCATGTTCAAAATAACTATATGGAAGCATATAGGCTATCTTGCCTTCTATTAAAAGCTTAAGTTGTTTTTCATTATTATGTTTTTCTATACCACTTTTGAGCACCTCTAATGCTTCGGATTTTACCAATCCGCCTATATGTATATCTTCAATATAGATACCTTCGTAGATCACATCTCTCTCAATAACTGATTTTATATGATCGTTTCTAAATTTTTGTCCAACAAGGAAGCCAACAATACATAAAGCTATCAGTATTATCATGGTGATCGCCCTCTTTTTATTCATAAAATCACCCCTTTTATCAATCGTTATTAAGCTTTGTGCTTTCTTATATATTTACTCAAATATAAGAAAAAAATACCTGTTTGCTATATAAATAGTTTGTAAACGAATAAATGAGAATATTTTTTACTATTAATGTAGATACTACTTTTGACCAAATGGAAGACTTCTTTCATTTATATTGTCATATTAAAATTAAGGAGGGTTTTTATGACCACTAGAGAGTTAAATTACCTTAGCGATACTTTGAAAAACGAGCAAATAGTTATTAAGAAGTATCAAGACTATGGAAATGTTGTTCAGGATCAACAATTAAAATCCGTTTGTAATGATATGATTCGAAAGCATCAAGAACACTACACTCAACTCGTACAACAGCTTAACAGTTAATCAAAAAGAAAACTTTTATTTTGGAGGTAATTATGAACAACGTACGAAGCGATCAAGACTTTGCCAATGATTTGCTATTATCCGAAAAACAATTATGTGCCTCAATTGCAATTGCTGCTACTGAGTCAGCTACTGAAAGTATAAGAAATGGTTTTAAAAACATATTATCTAGTCAATTAGATATACAAAATCAGGTTTTTAAAACTATGTCGAGTAATGGTTGGTATTCTGTAGATCAGGCTGATAGTTCGAAGATTCAACAAGCTAAAACGACTTATTCGACATTTACAGTTTAAAATTTAGGTGCGTAGTAGGTAGGTTGTCGACAAAGAGGTTATACTATATGTTTTTTTCGCTCCAACCCGCGTCCATGCGGGTTAAGTCACGCCGCTACGCATCCTGCTCCGCTAACAAACATATAGTATAACCTCTTTGTCTCTGTAATGTAAATTTATTAAAAATAAAGAACATATATCGAAAGATATGATGTTCTTGTTTTTGTTTATCTGTAGTTTATTCTATAACTTCTACCGAATCATTTGTGTTTTTTAGTGTATCAGTCGTATTTTGAATGGTAACATTTGGGTTTTCTTCTATGCTATCGTTACTACCTTCATCGAGGGTGTTTTCTTCATTGGTGATTGAGTAGTCTTCGAACATGATGTCGCTTGGGGGTGAGAAGGTTGTTGAGGTTACGCTTGCTGGTAAGGAGATATTGTTTATGGTTGTTTGGGTCGCCAACGTATCTCCGTCATAGATTTCAGTTTTTATTGCTATGCCGTATCTTAGAGAAATCCATGAAACAATTTTGTTGTTGCCCTCAATGATCTCAAAATAAATAACTGGATCACCTTCATAGTCAATTACTTCTGCTTTGCTTAGATTTGATTCTTCTGCGTAAAGCATAGTTAGGTCATATTCACCTTCCATCGCTGGTCCATTTCCACCACTTAGATCATCTTTATATTTATAGCCTTGCTTTCTTGCTTCAAAATATTTATAGGTCATTTGCTCCTCGGCATTATAGATTGTTACTTCAACGCCTTCACCTTGGGACTCTGTCTTTGTTTTATAACTTTTCCCTGACTTTATCATCGAACCAATGGTTTCATATGCCCTGTCAGAAGATCCAATTACAGTTTTCATATCATAGGTTATTGCATTAATTGGATTTATTATTTTAGCTGCTCTAATTAGCTCTATTCCTGTTAGATTATCATCGACAATGATCGCAAAGTTTTGGGTATTCATTTTGTCTTCAATATTTTCATTTTGTTCATCATTCTGATCTTCCTGGTTATTCTCACCAGTTGATTCTTCATTTTCACTTGAATCTATCTTATTTGTATCCTTATCATTATTATTGTTACATCCCACTGCTACGAAAACTAAATAAAATAAAAAACACACAAAAATAATATGTACCCTCTTCATTATTGTCACCTTTCAAAATATAATTTATGTATACTCTCTATTATATTTCAATCGGGAAAATATGGCAAGTGACCTATGTAAATTTCTAAAAATTTTAATTTAAGGGTCATGTCAAAATAATATGACCTGACCCTTGGGGTAATTGCTATTTAGTTAAAGAATCCTAATGCACTTAGAATTGTCTTTGTTATTTAAAATCTATTAATTGCACTAATTAATGCTTTGATAGAAGCCTTCGTAGTATTTCGATCTGTACCAGCTCCAAAGAATCTTTTTCCAGTGATTTCATCCTCAAGCTGAATATACGCTGCAGCCTCTGCATTTTCACCGTCAGATATTGCATGTTCATCATAGGATACCAATTTATATCCCACTAAGCCTTCTTTTTGAAGTCCGTGGAAGAATGCAGAAATAGGTCCATTACCAATACCATTAATTTGCTTACTTACGCCATTATAACGAATTTCAGCAGACATCGTAACACCATTTTCATCTCCATCTTCAATAAAGCTGTTAATACGAACAAGCTCCATTGGCATAATAAGATTTAAAAATTCTTTTTTGAAAATTCCAAATATCTCTTGAGCCATTAACTCTTTTCCCGTTTCGTCTGTTAATACTTGAATAGGCTTACTTACTTCAGGATGCATTGCCTTTGGTAATTTAAATCCAAATTCCTCTTCAAGAATAAAGGCTACACCACCTTTACCTGATTGGCTATTTATTCTGATAATAGCTTCGTACTTTCTTCCAATGTCGGCTGGATCAATAGGTAAATATGGCACCTCCCAGTATTGTGGATTTTCATCCTGATAAACTTTCAAACCTTTTTTTATAGCATCTTGATGCGAACCAGAAAATGCTGTAAAAACTAGGTTCCCAGCATATGGATGACGCTCGTGTACATCCATTCCTGTACATTTTTTATAAGTTTCAACAATATGATCAATATCCTCTATGTTAACACCTGGATCTATACCTTGTGAAAAAAGATTCATAGCAAGGGTTAAGATGTCTACATTTCCAGTTCTTTCTCCATTTCCAAATAATGTACCCTCAACTCGATCTGCACCTGCAAGTAATGCTAGCTCAGTCGCGGCTACGCTAGTTCCTCTATCGTTATGCGCATGTACGCTTAATAATACACAATCTCTTTTTTTCAAATTCTTAATAAACCACTCCACTTGATCTGCATAAATATTAGGCGTGGCCATTTCAACAGTTGCAGGAACATTTATAATAACCTTTTTATCTGGGGTAGGTTGCCAAATATCAATAACGGCTTCACAAATTTCAAGTGCATAATCCATTTCCGTTCCTGTAAAGCTTTCTGGAGAATATTCAAACACAAACTCTGTTCCAGAATATTGTTCTGCTAGGTCTTTCAAAAGCTGCGCTCCCTCAATAGCAATCTCAATGATTTCTTCCTTATCTTTATTAAATACAACCTTTCTTTGTTGAACCGATGTCGAATTATAAACATGAACAATAGCTCTTTTTGCTCCTGCTAGAGCTTCAAAAGTTTTCTCAATAAGATGTTTTCTCGCCTGCGTTAAAACTTGAACTGTTACATCTTCTCTAATTAAATCCTCTTCAATCAATGTTCTTAAAAATTTGTATTCTGTATCTGAGGCAGATGGAAATCCTATCTCAATTTCCTTATACCCCATATCTTGAAGCAATTGAAACATTTCTATCTTTTGCTCTACACTCATTGGTATTGGTAATGCTTGATTACCATCCCTCAAATCTACACTACACCAAATAGGTGCTGTTTCTATCGTTTTTGATGGCCAAGTACGTTCCGGAAAATTCATTGTAGGATATTTCTTATATTTTGTATAGTTCATATTCATTGCATTACCTCCATTAATTTTTATTATTTGTTTTAAGTTCCAATATTATTGCAAGAGTAAATAAAAAAATAAGCCCACTTCTCTTATACTACAGAGACGAAAGACTTTTCGCGGTACCACTCTTATTCACTTCTATTCAAGCTAATGCTCTATAAGAAATGCACTTAATAGATACTGATAATTTGACATATAAAAACCCTAATCGCATAAGAGAAAAGGGAGCACTTTTAGAACCACTCTTTGATGAGTAAGGATACAGGTCACATTACCGATATCTTGCCCTATTAACGGTTGGCTTCCGTCCCTACCTACTTATTGTTCAGCGGGCTACTCCAAGGCGAGTTCAATATTTTTCAAATGTCGCTTCACACCAACCAACGACTCTCTGTTATTATTCAAATATTTACTATTCCTCTTCACTGTATTTATATATTCATTTTTTGTAAGTATAATTTAATGTCTTGGTTTTGTCAAGTAGTTTTTTACTTCAAAAATTAAATTTCTGAACCATTTATGATAATGTCCTAGTATATCATTTGTGATTATGTCCCGTTTGATAAATCTATAGTATGATATAACCTCATCATAAAATTAGACA
>PHAG01000020.1 GCA_002841625.1 Firmicutes bacterium HGW-Firmicutes-1
TTCTTTATTTATGTTTCCGAACCCTTGAAATCGTAATACTGCGTACCAACTCAACTCCAGTGTTTATAAACGTTTCAACAGACAACAGGTCTCCACATGCCTTGAGTAGACAAAAATGATGACGCTAAGACCCATTGGTTTCTTGACGGAGAGGTATTTTTTACCATATATCTCTTACCATTTCTATTCTGATATCAGAAGTAGTGTTTTACCTGCGTGGTACCTATGTGCTTCTGATCTCTGTTAATCTCGAATTATCTGATTCGCCCTTCTGACGAATCAAAACAAGCTAATTAAATAAACTTCATTTCAAGATAATTCTTCTCATTGATTCTCTAAAGATCTCCAATTTTCATAGTATTCATTTAATTCATCTAGAATAATATCATAAGTTAATTAATCAGCTTCATCGTAAGTGTGCCAATTAGTCTTGCGCTTTAATCTAACTCTACAATATTATTTTCAATCTCTTTCTCATTTGAAAACTACATTTTCTTTTTATAAAGACATCCAATAGCTATAAGGTTTCCTCATAATATAAAATACAAAATACAATCCTCATCCGATGTTAATTTATTGAAAATTCACATAACGTGAAATTTGCACCTACTACCTTATTCCTGACTGATTTTGCTTGAAATAGTGCTTTATCTGCTTCTGCAAATAATAAATCTATAGCAATCGGTTTATCTGTTGTTGCCACACCAATACAAACTGTAACACCATAACATTTTTCAGATTTCTCTATTGTATTCCTTAAACGTTCGGCATATTTTAATGCGTCTTGATTATTAGTGTCAGGAAAAATAATGGCAAATTCTTCACCTCCCCATCGTGCAATTGTATCAATCTCTCTAGAATTTATTTTGAAAATTTCTGAAACCCGTTTGAGAAGCTTGTCGCCACCCAAGTGCCCATATTTATCATTTACTTTTTTAAAATGATCAATATCAATTATGACTAAAGAAAGTTCAGTTTTTGAACGATTTAGTCTTTTTAACTCAAATTCCAATTTTTCATATAAGTATCTACGGTTATATAGGTTCGTAAGTGTATCTTTATAAGCATAGTACATTAAGTTTTTTATCCATTTGCCACAAAAGATGCTCATAACAGTCAGAGATGCAATAACGCTCATCCAATAATAATCATGGAAAGGTGGTTTTATATTTTTATATAAAAAATAAAATATAGAACTAATTAACAATCCACAAACCCCCATATAAACATGGATATTTTTATATATAGCATCTCTCATATAAAACGGCCACCCCACTTAACTATTTTTCTTATTCATTTACAATTTTTCACTATAAATATCATAAACGTCTTACAAGCTTTTATAGTTACTTGTTTATTAATTATATTTTATACATAAAATCCTATTCTGTAAATATTTATCAAACAATGTTTAAGATCTTCTAAATAAACAATTAATTCACCTTTTTGTTGCGAACTGAGTATTCCACACTAAATTGATCCACCAATTCACGCAGGAAACTACAATATATGTTAGGAAGTGAATGGCAATCCCTCTCCACACTATCTGCGATGCTCTTCCAACAATTGTAATCGTATGCAAGTCAAGGATAAATCAATCTAGAACTAAATATAATTAAATAGCTGTGTTTCATGAAAATACTCGATTGGAAGACAATAATTCAATTTTTTACTTAGACTTAAGTTTATAACACTTACCTCTATTAATGATATAGACAAATTATAATATCAAATTTCCAAACTTATCTTTGGGGTAATCCGAGCTTTTTTATAATCAGAGTGTTCACCGGACGCTTTTGGAAACAGAAATTTTATCCAGTATTTTGATGTATATAACAATAAACATGGAATTGTGATTGAAAAACAAATAAGATATTAACGGACACGAATATATATTAAGACTATATAATCCTAAAAGCAACAGCATGTTGATTTACTATCAGCAGGCTGTTGCTTTATCCAAGTCATAAATATTTTAAAAACATATGAATTTTATTAATAGATTATCTATTTACCAATATTATCTTACAATAAAACTTACTAGAGAAAAATTTAAGCAATTTTACAAAACTTAATTATACATTTATTGAAACGCATCAGAAACTTCTTCAATGATATACTACTCACTTCTTAGAGCTTCAACAGCATCTTTTCTTGATGCAATTTTTGCTGGAATATGTCCACCAAGAACCGTCAGAATAGTGCTGATAACTACCAGCATAATAGCATGTAAGATTTGAAGATTAGCAACACCTTTTAATTCGGTCAAATTAAAAATAATCGAGTTTATTGGTATTGTCAAAAGTCCAGCTATGCTGATTCCAAGTAGTCCAGAAAACACACCCAAAATAAAGGTTTCTGCATTGAATACACGCGTAATATCTTTCTTCCTTGCCCCTAAAGCACGCAACACGCCAATTTCCTTAGTACGTTCCAATACTGAAGTATAAGTGATAATGCCTATCATAATCAAACTGACAACAAGTGAAATAGCGGCAAAGGCAATCAGAATAACAGTTATAGCATCCATTATTCCACCTGTAAGGTCTGTCATTGTTCCTGACAAATCAGAATAAATAATTTGATCATCTATATTTTTTCCATCATTAAATGCGTCTAAATAAGCAAGAACTTCATCTTTATCTTCAAAATTGTCAGGATACACCATGACCATAAAAGGAGTATCATTTCCGCCAAGATAAGATAAAAAATTAGACTTTGTATCTTTATCCATATCCTCCAATGACATGATGTTTTTATCGCTCAACATCTGAGCTTTAACAATTTCAGAATTGATTGCATCATCAATAACTATTTGAGTTAACTCATCACTGTAAGCAATGCCGGAACCAAGAATTCCTATGCGTACATCTTGTTTTTGACGAATAACTCCAACAATTTTTGTAGTAATGCTTTTCTCAGAAGCAAACATTTTTTCATAATCTTGACCTGGAAGGAAAGACCCCATCTCTGTTTTGACATAAAAATCATTATTTGAAATTATTTTGAACTCTGTACCAAGAATATCTTTAAATTTAATACTCTCGATATTTTCAGTGTCAAAACCAAGCCCTTTGAGTGTATTAAAGTCAATTCTGTTCTTTGCGTCTATTACAAGAACTAAGTCAGTTGCGCTCTTTGGATATTCTCCGGAGAGCAATTCATAATTTTTAATAAGATAGGATTCATCACCCTCTTTTAACTGCTTTGGGTATGACGAAAGACCAATGGCATTCATGCTTTGTAAATTAGCCATATTTGACATGCTTGAAATGCTCATACCGTCTCCAAGCGATGCCATAATATTAGTAAGCATAACTGGTTTAATAGTACCTTTAACATCGCGCAACATGTTCATGCCAACAATACGTGTAAAGCCTATACTACTGCATATTTCAGGATCTATCTCATTCAAATATTCAATATAGTTATCTGTGAGTTTATTCTGATGCGCAATACTGGTTTTTGCGGGATCATAAAGATACACTTCATCAGAATCAGCATATTCCTCAGTACCCATCATTTTATCTTTCATAAGATCCTGCATACTGGATATATTTTCTGCATCTAATTGAATAGGTGATTGAGATATTATGATAGGGAACTCGGACAACGCATCACTCTGGAAAGTATCTATTTGCGTTTGAAACCCTGTAGATAGGCTCAGAATAACAGCTATTCCTATAATCCCGATACTGGATGCAAGTGCCGTTAAAAAAGTCCTTCCTTTTTTGGTCCTTAGATTAGTAAATGAAAGCTTTAATGCCATTAAAAAGTTCATGCTAGTTTTCTTAAGAACAAAACTATCCGGTTTTGGTTTTTCTTGATGTGGATGACTATCTGCTATAATTTTGCCGTCTTGAAACCTAATAATTCTGTCTGCATATTGATCTGCAATCTCAGGATTGTGTGTGACCACAATAACCAAACGATCTTTTGCTACTTCTTTTATCAAATCCATAATCTGAATGCTCGTCACAGTGTCCAAGGCACCCGTTGGTTCGTCGCATAAAAGTATTTCAGGATTGTTTGCAAGTGCTCTTGCAATGGCAACACGTTGCATTTGTCCACCAGATAACTGATTTGGCTTCTTGTGTAGATGATCTTTAAGACCAACTTGTTCTAAAACCTCAAGTGCTCTCTTGCGTTTTTCCTCAGCGGGTACGCCGCTAAGAGTCATGCCCAGTTCAACATTAGCAATGATGCTCAAATGTGTGATCAAGTTATAGTTTTGAAATACAAATCCTATCGAATTATTGCGATAAGCATCCCAGTCTTGCTCTTGGAAATCAGAAGTTTTCTTCCCTTTAATAATCAATTCACCTGAATCATAATGGTCAAGACCACCAATGATATTTAAACAAGTAGTTTTGCCAGAGCCACTCGTGCCTAAAATTGCAACAAACTCTTTTTCACGAAAAGCAACACTGATATCGTCTAGTGCTCTTGTTTCAATCCCTCCAACATGATATGTTTTTTTGATATTTTTAAATTCAAGCATCCTTATTTAACTCCTTTCCTTTCATGAAGCCTCGCCTTAACAGTTGAAGCTTCTGCGTATATTTTTGTTTAACAATTTCGATGTCAGAAATTCTAAGAAAGGTCTCAGCAGTTGCGTCCCTGCAGATTGAAAAAAGAATATCAATCATATTTGACAAATCATCTTCTTCTCGCAAATCAAGCAGTTCAAGATTAATCCATGGCTTCAATTCTTCAAATATTTTCTTTTCAGTAGCATTTTGGGGCATCTTTAAGTAAAATTTACTGTTTACTTTAATATCAGCAAACAAATTCTTACAAAAGTTGTTTGCCTTTTCTTCTAGAACAAATTCAACTGTAAAATTAAGAATGTCTCTAATCATAATGAATATATCACCATTATTTTCATGCAAACTTATTTTTACTTGTTCAATCATCTGATTCTGGAATTCTAAAAGTATGAACTCAAGCATATCATTTTTATCGATAAAATATTGGTAAAAGCTTCCTCTCGGTATTTCTGCTGTATAAACGATCTTGTTAATTGACACTTCATCAAATGGCACTCTAGAAAACTCATCTTTAATTGCGCAAATTATTTTCCTCTTTTTTTCATTTGGTAAATTGAAAAAAGTGGATGTTGGCATAAAATCACCTCGCTTTGTGGTACACGTAATTATATATGACAACCTGTCATTTGTCAAATTAGTTTTTTAGTTCAACGTTATATGTTGAAATGAAAAAAAATAAATTCTAAATTTACTTATATAATTAAAAAAATGTACTTACATTCAACCCCCTCACAAATTACTGTTATCGATAAAAGAACAGTACTGTGGATGTCTAATAAGTACACTCTAACTTCACCAAGTGATGGTCAATAGAACCAAAAACTAAAACAGATGTGACAAAACATATATTTTAAAACAAAATATGAGCTTATGCATTTTATCAACTTATGCAGGATGAAACGCAAGTATTATAATTAACATTATTGGTACAAGTCTGTGAAACATTAAAATTGTTTTTTTATTGTTTTTATTCTTTTTTAACATTATACCAAGTATTCCTTGCAATCCCATTATAATCAAAGCAATCATACCGGTTTTACTTAAACCATACCAACTATATTGGAATATTACATGTATCACCATAATCACTATTGCCAAAACACCAAATCTAACGTGTTGTTTACTGAAAAACTTTATAATTGAATTAAGTTTTTTACCATTCTTTTCATTGACACGAATTTTCTTACCCCATTTTCGGTTTATGAACTTAAAAACGAAATTGCAGGCTGCCATTATAATCAAAACACCTGTGAACGTTCCAAGAAGTCCACCTATTTCCTGTATCATATTTTTCCTCTTTCTTTTATCTTATACTGAACGATTTCAATATTATAGTTTTCTCAAACTCCATTTGCAATTATTTTGTAGTTTAGTAAATATATACATATTTTTTTGAGAGGTCACTCTTTCTGTAATCCAAGCTCTAAAAATAACCATTCGCTAAAAAAGTATAAATAATAACCACACAATTACATATAACAAATTGCTTTCCTCATAAAATCACTTCTATCGATCTAATGATTGTTGACTCATTAACTTTAGAAATCAAACTAGTCCGTGTTTGTTTAAATAGCTAAATTCAATAAAATTCAAGATCTAACTTATTATTCATACCTTCCTGAAACCGGTAAATTAGCTTTACAGCATATAGATGACTACCATTTCCAAATACTTTATTTTTGATTTCCTAAAAAAGCAATCGCGATTGAACCTGGACCTGTGTGCGATCCTATTATTGGCCCCATTTCATTAATAATGACCTCTTTTACTTTATTGCACCTTGTAATCATCATTTTAAGAGACTCAGCATCTTTTAAACAATCTGCGTGATGAATAAAAACTGTTTGAATTTCATTGTCGAAAGCATTATTTTCAAATTTATCGAACAATGCTTTAATTGATTTTTTCCTACCTCTGACTTTATCAGATGCTACGATTTTGCCTTCATAATCCAGTTTAAGTATCGGTTTAATTTCCATTATTTTTCCAAATGCCGCATTAGTTGCAGAAATTCGACCACCGCGCTTCAAGTGTTCGAGATTATCTACAATAAACCAAGAATTTAAATTCATTCTCAAAATTTTCAGATTATCTATTATTTCTTCTTTTGTTCTTCCCATATTAAGCATTTCAATTACCTTAAATACGATTAATCCTTGACCAGAAGAAGCGCTCCGAGTATCAAAAACAGTAATATTTGCATCACTATTTCTCGATAATATTGAATTCCGAGCAATCTGGGCACAGTTAAACGTTTCGCTCAAAGCTGATGAAAATCCTAAATAAATAACATCATA
This sequence comes from Firmicutes bacterium HGW-Firmicutes-1, assembly GCA_002841625.1. NCBI lineage: Bacteria > Bacillati > Bacillota > Firmicutes bacterium HGW-Firmicutes-1. The sequence continues at coordinate 6,848 of PHAG01000020.1, forward strand.
ACCTTCATTTATATATTCGTTAAAAATCTCTTCGAAAATAAAAGGTGTGATTTGAGTAGTAGTCGACATTTCACCATTTCGAAGCCTATTATAGAACTCCTTATAACTAACTTCTGACCCAAAATTATCTTTATATTCAATTCCACCCAGTTGGAAATAGAATGGTATAACATGTACATGATTTTCAATAATATATTCTTTTGATAATTCACAATTTGAATCTGTTATTATTTTTATTTTCATAAGGTCTCCTTTTGAAGAAATATTTATAAGATTAATTGTCAATCTTAATTCATTCTATTAATCACATTTTATAAATATTAGATAAACATCGAAATTCCCATCAATAAAATAAATACAATAAAAAACGGGCCATAGAATCTTTCCAAAGCTATTTTGTTTATCCGCTTACCTAGTAAAGGTCCAAGTATTGCACCGGTTATAGTTCCGGATGCAAGCAGGATCACCAGTAGCCAATTCAGAGTTCCAAATGCACTATGGGTTACCACTCCTGTAATAGCTATAAAAAATAGCACCATAACTGAAGTGCCCACTACCTCCAAAGAGGAAAGACCCATGCTGTACAGTCCTGCAAGGATTGGAGGCGTGCCGCTTACACCGAGCATACCTGACATTAACCCACCGAGTAGCCCAAATACCAAGCCTTTTACTATAAAAAGTTTTGAAATAGGCTTACTTTCATTAGCATTAGGTTCTTCGAATTGTCCACTTTCTGATACTTCTTCTTTGACTTGCTTTTTCTTTCTTGAAATCACCATTCCGGTTCCCATGACTAGAAGAAAAATCCCAAATATTATTTTAAGAACTTTTACCGGAATAATTGTGACAAGATAGGAACCAGCGACTACCCCGACAATTCCGCCTGCCACAAGTAGAAATCCTATTTTGGGCTTTACATTTCCTGCCCTGTAGTGACTTATTGAAGCTGCCAGGGTTGTCGGGATAATTGTTGCAAGAGATACAGACACAGCTTGATCCATTGAAATAGCAAACAATCCTGTTAGCATTCCAACATAAAATATTCCTCCGCCTCCACCCATAAAAGAAATTAGAAGACCTATGGCAAGTCCTGCCACAGGTAATACATAAATCGGCAAATGCACTTTTATTACCTCCTGAAATCGCTCACTAATTTTCAAACATAGCTCTGCTCAATGGAGCTATGGAAAGGTTCTTAAATTTCTTCAACTATCACTGATCATGTTTCCCCTTTTAAGAGAAGCAAATATTCCAAATAAACTGGCAATGGTAAAAAGTATAAATGTTACCCTTATGCTTTTTAAAAGCATATTAGGCGGTATATTTGCCATTGTTGATTTTTCAATATATATAGACATTATCAATGTTACCGCAGCCATGCTGACAGCCTGACCAATCAAACGCATAGTTGCAAGCACAGAGGAAGTAACACCATAGTATTTCTTTTCAACCGTTCCCATCACTGCATTAGTGTTTGGTGATGAAAATAGAGCCAACCCGATGCCAATTAGAATAAGATTTACTATAATCAGCCATAATGGGTAACTACCAGAAATAAAGGAGAAAATCAATAGACCAAGTGCAGTAATACCCATGCCTAATGAAGCTACAATACGCGCTTCTGTCCTGTCGGAAAGCCTTCCGGTAAAAGGAGAAAGAATTGCCATAATCAGTGGCTGACTCAGCAGAATTAAACCTGCAATTTGGGAATCGTATTTTAATACAATCTGGAGATATAGTGAAATGAGATAACCTATGGCAAAAGTTGCGCTGTAATTTATGAGTGCAGCCAAGTTAGATAATGAGAATGCAAGATTATCCTTAAAAAGCCGCACCTGTATGACAGGGTGCTCCGTTCGTAATTCATGATAAACAAAAACACCGAACATAATCAATCCCGGAATAATAATGTACTTTGCCCATGCTACTGAGGAAAATGCGGAAATTCCGTAAAGCAGTGAAGTTATAAATAAGATATAAAGAATATTGCCTGTTAAATCAGGTTTTTCGTCTTTTAACCCTTCGTGCTGTTCTTTTAGGTATAATGTAGCAAATATGCCTACAGCAAGACCCAGGGCAAAAACTATATAAAAAATTGATCTCCATCCCAGATAATGATTAAGAAAACCCCCGACTACAGGTCCTGTAGATAGACCTATATATGTAGCCGAGGTGGAAAAGCCTAAAGCGAGTCCTCTTTTTTGTGGCGGAAATGCGGAAAGCAAAATTGCTATGTTCGTACTAAAAATCATCGCACTGGCTAATCCCTGCATAATTCTGAAAATGATAAGCACATGTATAGACCATGTTAGTCCTGATAATAAAGTAAATATAGAAAACAACCATATGCCACCTATGAATATCCTTTTTCTTCCGACGATATCGGAAAACCTTCCCATTGGCAGTGAAAAAGCAGCAGATGCCAATATATAACCCGTAACTATCCAGTTGAGCAATATTGTACTGCTGTTGAATTCCGTGCCTATAGAAGGGATTGATAGGGTTATGGAGCTTCCCATAAATGTAGTCAAAAAAGATGTGACAATAACAACATACAAAGTTGTTTTTTCATTGGATATGTTTAGCTTCAAATATAGATCACCATATTCCTTCCGTAACATAGAAATTATTAAGCACATCCGGTAGCTTAGTTAACTAAATGCGCTTAATATATAAACTTTAGACTGTTTGGCAACAACAGCCTTAGACTCTGTTAGATTATTGATCGATTAAATGATGATGGTGTTAGGGCAAATGCCTTGATTCAAAAATTCTTAACAAATCATATCCATTGAGAATAGACGATGAGGAGTTCACTATAATATCCAGATGAAATTCAGCATGTCTTTCTACAGTAGTTTGGGCATCATCAGTTTCGGCTACAACAGTAAAACAGTGTTCCTCCATGATTCATTTTAAAGAACTTCTGGAAGTGAACATACTATCTACCAATAAAATACTTTTCAACTTTACTTCCTCTAACCTCCCATTCTTTCCATGGCAGCGAAAATCTTGGTTAACACAGTACTTGTTGATCTTTAGAAATTACTTGTGTCTTTCAGATAACAATTTGCCTCCAGCACCAATGTTATCCATACTGTTCTCTCTTATCAAAATTTGGAATGCTTGCTCCGGCAATTCCAATACTTCTGAAGAAGTCTGAGTCAGCTTAGCAACAAGCTCAGCTTTCTTCTCTTTACTAAGCTCAGGTCCATCAAACTGTATAAACGGCATATTTCCACCTTCTTTCATTTTTTAGTTTTTAACTATCGAATCCACATTTCCAAACCTTGTACGCAAATAGTCATAAATTAAATTTTCAGCTTTTTCTAACCCAAGCACCCCAGTATCAATGGATAAATGATATTGTCTGGCATCATTCATTTCAAGTCCGGTGAGCTCATGAATATAACGAGCCCGGAACTTATCTGATGACTCCATAGACTTTATAGCATCTTCGGATGAAACACCGTAGATTTCCTGGACTCTTTGTTTACGAAACTCCACATTGGCATGCAGATATATACTTACATGATTGGGATGATTTTGTAGGATATAAGAACTGCCTCTTCCGATAATAACTGCAGATCTTTCATTTGCAATCTTCAAAATGATATCCGACTCAGCTTTGAAAATTTCTTTATCAGACGGCATAATATATTCAGCCGGCGAATAAAGTACCGATTGGGAATATCCAATCGAGTTAATAATCGCCTGCCATTTGGAAATGATTCTTTCATCTCGCCATTCTAGATTTTCCGGCAGTGTTCCTAACTCTTCAGCTACTTTGTTAATTATTTCCCGGTCCAAATACAGCATTTTCAGCTTTTCTGCCAACTGGCGTCCCAAAAAAGCTCCACCGCTGCCCAACTGGCGGTTAATTGTAATAACCAAAGGTAATCCTTGTACCATTTTCACAACCTCCTCATTCTTTCTTTACAGTTATAATTTTCTACTATTTAAATTTAGTTCAGATTCGAATGCCCACTTAAGTTATGGACTTTTTAAAAAGAAATACCCGATGATAAAATCCCAAATAGCTAACTGGATTAATGACATGTCTTAGGTGACATAACTATCATTGATATTGCACACGAGGATAACTTAATCTCGGCAACAATCGAATCCATACCTTGAATTCCGATAAAATATACGCATAAAATTTACTTTTCGCCTTTTTCACGTTTAACTGATTGCTTCAAAGAGCAAAAGCAAGTCCTTCGTCTTCAGCAACCTCATATTCCAGCTATGGCAGCTCTGTGTGACTCTCTTTGACAAAATGAGCTGAAAAGAGCTATCCCAACGAAATGCATAATAATGCCATCCACTTATATTTATCTGTTTCATTTCTAGTCTTTCTCACAACTTGTTGTGTTGTAATTGTCTATTATTTCGAAAAGCATTGCCTGCGCACTATTTGAAGCACTTTCAGCCATATTCTTTAGCATCTTCGGGAATACTTCTTTCTCGTTTTCCGATAAGCCGGATGAAAGCATATTTTCCCATTTATTTAGCACATCATATAATTCAGATTTTATATTCAATGCTTTTTGAGTCAAATAAATCTTATATGCTCTTTTATCGTTTTCATCAATATCACGTCTGATATACCCTTCCTTCTCTAAACGTTTGATAGCTCTAGCGGTGGTTGCCTTATCAACTTTTAGGTACTCAGAGATTTGTTCCTGGCTTATTCCTTCTTTTTTATATAAGGCAATAAGAAAAATATATTGACCGCTACCAATGTTATACGATTCAATGTTCTTGCCAATGTAACCCTGTCCATACCGATATAGTATTGAAATCCATCGGGCAATTGAATGTTCATTTTTATCCACCGCCAACATCCTTTCATAACTTCGTTGCATTTTCAACTATGTTATATTGAAAACAAGTTGCTAACGCAACTATAAAAACAGAAACTATGAAGCAAAACTCGCTCCATGTTTAATATTCGCAACCCTATTTAGTTTCCTTTCACAATGCAAGTAGTTCTTTCTCAAAAAAAAATCATCGATTCAATATCAAAAGGGATAAAAGTGCGGCGACTACAACGTCAAATGAAATAAATGCCGCATTTTTTTGATTAAAGATTTTTTAAATCAGGAATCCCACATTCAGGTACATAATATAAGGTTGAACATATCAGAAACATCATTTGTGAAAAACCGAATGAAACTGACGGAACCCGAACGGTGGATGAAGGGCATGTAATGCTGAGATATGCTGCGGCAACTTGATAATGCAGGCTGGATATCACTATTTCGACTTACCCCATTTTCAGACCTCAGCAACCTTTGTCTAACAAAAAACTTCGATTATTCAATGAAGACCTGGCCTGCTGTTATCCAACTCTGAATTCAATTGATATCATATCTGGGTCATAAACGTAGAAATATGTGCTGTTCTCATCGGGTTTCCTGATCTCTGTAGCATTGTATCCCATATCGAGTGCTCGCTGCTGTTTTGCAACGATGCCTTCTTCATTTGTGAAGAAGCAGGCGACCAAACCTTTTGATGTACACTTGTCACCTCTGGATGCGCATACAAGTTCCACTTCAATCTCACCGCTCTCATCTTCCATGAAGCAGAGTGATGCCCCTCCCAGAGTCTCTTCGCCGGTCGTAAATTCTCTGAATGGTTTCAACCCAACGAAATCTTGATAAAACTTCTTCGATGCTTCAATATCCCTGCACATGATTGTCATTCTGAATTTTTTCATTTTAACCTCCATCAATTAGTAATGCTGAGTACGAGTGTCCTCCAAGTACAAACGAGTAGATACATACCATTATATTCAACATTATTACAATAATTATAATACTTATCTTGCAAATCCACAACATCAGACTTCAGGTTCGATCAAGAAAACTGAGAATCGCAGAGACCAAGAGAAAGAACTACTTGTTCTTCAACAGGAAACTAATCTTGAAAATTGAGAACCTGATTTATACTTAAATAAAATAGTGTCAGTTTAATAAAGTTTTAAACGCCTGCTTTACCCACTTCGGCATTCTAGTTTACTCATATTCCTAATATTTCTTTTAATTTGCTAACATTTTTCCTGTTTCCAAATTTAACAATTTCTCGTGACGCGCAATATTTGTCTGCCAAAAGTACAACGACAGTTTCTTTGTACCTTGGTAAGCTTATAGTTAAAGGCCACATATGCTTTTGTATGATGTCCTTTTCCCTTTCATTCAATTTGAAATATTTATTTGCATTTTGTAATGCAATAAAGGAATGATTAAATCCATGTAGTCCTTTATATGGTTTTTCTGTATGCCAGTCATACAAGAAAAAATCATGTAGTAATCCACCTCGGGCTGCAGAACGATAGTCAAGCTTCAGTTGCCTGCAAACCAGAAAACTAATATAGGACACATAAATGCTATGCTCAAGGCAGTTTATATCACCATGCTGTATAAAGTTTTTCATTGATTCCACCATCTCATGATTAATCAGCTCACTTATACAATCTTTATATTCTTTTTCAATCGTGAAATCCGAACTTATTTTTATCTTTGACTTTATCAATTCTCCCATTTAAAATGCTCCTCACATCACGTTTTAAAACATTCGCATTTAAAATTAACAATTGGGGAAATGCAAGAAAAATTCGTTTATACTTAATTATTTTCTCTTTATATTTATCCAATGTTAAATCCGAGTAGTGAATAATCACTTTCCTTAAATTCAATGCGCCAATGGCTGATACTAACGAATCAAAAATGAAATATACCATAAAGAATATTGCAATGTACATCTTTGTTGATTCAGGGAGTAAGTAAATGAATTGTTCCATAAATGGATGGACAATTTGAATTAATGCAAAGGCAAGCACGCCCCATAAAATGGAGTATTTAAAACATATATAGCCTTTAAAATTTAAAAAATTATCGCTGTAATCCCACCATTTTGAATGAAATATTTTTTCAAGTAAATATCCAGTTATGAACTCCAACGTGGTAACCATTAGTGTGGATAAAAGTATATTTTTGATGAGTGTAATGAGTGCATTTTGCTCAGAAATAGAAATCCAGACTAGTAAAAGAATGATTAAAATCGCACTAAATCCATAAATTGGAGTGAATGGTCCTATTAAAAACCCTCTGTTAATAAATTTTCTTTGTAATGCACTGGCAAATATTGTCTCCAGCACCCATCCAATGAATGAATAAAGTGCAAAAAAAAGTATAAAATCAATTATCATATTAAAGCCTCACTTTAAGTGTTAATTATTTTCCAATGTCCATTTTATAAGTGCCTTGATCTAATAATCGAAAAAATCAGTGCCAAAATAACTATTCCTGCTAAGAGAAGTCCAGCTTTGAGTGTTGTAATGGCGAGTGTAATTATTTCAGTACTTGCCATATCAGTTAAACCCAATCCAACGATCATTCCAGCGATTACTATACTGATAGATAGAAGTACTAAGCTTATTGATAACTGGCTAAATGACCTATCAAACTTTTGTGCATATCGGTCAGCCTCTTTCATTTTAAATTGCATTGTAAAATCATCGTGGTCAAACTTGTCTAGAAAATTCAATAAAACAGCTGGAAATTTGCGTACAAGATTACCGTAATCCATCGCACCACCCAGAATTTCCTTGCCAATTTTATCTGGTGAAATCAAAGTGAAAATTAATTTTGCTGCAATAGGTTCAGCAATTTCCAAGACATTTAGATCAGGATCCAACTTTTCAACCAACCCTTCTAAAGTAATAAGGGATTTAGCAAGCATAGTGAATTCGCTTGGAATTGTAATGTTATAAGAAAAAGCCAAATCAAAAATCTCATTGAAAATTTCACCGATTTTTATTTGACTCAAAGGGACTGATAAAACTTGGTCTCTCAATCGATCAATATCTTTTTCCAGCTTTCTCATGTTAATTCTTTCTGACATTGCATCAAGTTCAACAATTGCTTGAACAATCAGTTTACTATTTTTCAGCGTTATTCCCATCAGCATTTTCAGAAATTGGTTTTTCCTATGTGTGTTCAATTGGCCTATCATACCCAAATCTAAAAATGCTATTGTATTATTCTCAAGCACCATTATATTCCCTGGGTGAGGATCGCCGTGGAAGAAACCATCTCGTAATATTTGATATAAAATTGAGCTAGCTAAATTTCTCGCAATTATTGTTTTATCTAATCCTAATTGATCTAATGCTTCAAAATCTTTTAACGAATTCCCTTTGATTTCTTCCATTGTTACAACACGTTTAGTTGTATGAATCCAACTAATTTCAGGAACGAGCACATTGGCATCATCCTTGAAATTCACTTTAAAAGTTTCTGCATTTTCTCCTTCCAACCTAAAATCTAATTCATTCGTTAAAGTAGTCTCAAATTCTTCAGCCATTTTGCTAAAGCTATAAAGTTTTCCAAACCTAGTTCGATTATCAATAAAATAAGCTAAGTCTTTTAATATACCCATATCTAGCTCAATATTTTTCTCGATATTTGGTCTTTGTACTTTTACAACAACATCCTTGCCTGAAAGTAATTTTGCACGGTGGACTTGACCAATAGATGCTGCTGCTATGGATTCCTCATTAAACTCTTTAAATATGTTTTCAAGTTTATCTCCCAGCTCAACTTCTATTACTTCTCTTACTTCACTTATATGAAATGGTGCCACTGAATCTTGAAGTTTTTCCAGTTCGTTAATAATATCACGTGGCAATAAGTCCGGTCTAGTACTCATGATTTGACCTAATTTAATAAATGTTGGTCCCAATTCTTCGAAAGATAATTTTAGTCTCTCCCCAACTGACAATTTTGAAGTTTCCCTCTCTGTATATTCATTTGTTTGCTTCTTTATTTTAAGATATTTAAGGATGCCCAATCTGTCTATTAAAGTGCCAAATCCATGATTTGCAAATATCCTGATAATTTGCTTGGATCTCTTTAATTTTCTATATTTACTAACCGCCATCGTTTATCACCACTCATTCTAATCTCATTTATCGAAAAAAAATAGCAGAAATAGATTGAAAGAAATCCTGTCATCTATATCTGCTTAAATATTAATAAGCTCATATACCTTTTTAAATCTTAATAAAACAGACAACATAACTATCTTTCTTTTCCTAAAAAAAATACACCTAACATCCCTGGTCCTGTATGAGTCCCAACAATTGGCCCTAAATCATTTATTACTATGGCTTTTGCCGTTGTCTCACTCAAAATCAGAGATTTTAGATTCTCTGCATCTTCTACACAATCACCATGAGTAATGTATATCATCTGTTCTTCAGGTTTAATGGCACGAGTTTTAAATTCTTCAAGTAAAGTCCTAATTGATTTTTTTCTTCCTCTAATTCTTTTTACAACGTTAAGACTTCCATCATTGGAGACATTTAAAACTGGTTTAACTTCGAGCATACCACCTATAGCTGCACTGGCGGATGATATTCGTCCCCCCCGTTTTAAATGTTCCAAACTATCGATAGTAAACCAGTGATTAACCTTAAGTTTGTTTGACTCAATCCAATCTACGATTTCCTGTTTAGATTTTCCTTGTTTTAACATCTCGCATGCGTAATACACTAACAAACCCTGACCAACAGTAGCACTTTTCGAATCAACCACTGTTATATCTGCTTCTGGGGCTACTTCCACTATTTCATTTCTAGCTATAACAGAGCTATTATAAGTTCCGCTTAGAGCAGAAGAAAATCCTATATAAATAACTGAATCTCCTTTTGAAATAAAACTTCTAAATTCATTTTCAAAAGTATATGCAGTAATCTGAGCAGTTGTTGGCATGCTGCCTTTTCGTATTTCGTTGTAAAATGCCTTATAGCTTAAAGATTTCCCAAAATCATCTATATAACTAACCCCATTTAGTACAAAGGTAAATGGAATAACATGTACATTGTTTTTGGAAATATATTCAACTGGCAAATCACAATTTGAGTCAGTAACTATAACTATTCCCAATTCTAACACCTCTCAAATAAATGATTGCCCAGCTAAAAATATAAACAACATTTTAAAATCTACCGTTGTTACCTTTTCTAACTGGCCAATCAAAATCTTATTTTTTAAACTCGTTTATATCCTTTTTTGTAGCTATTTCTTTTTCTTTTAATATATCAACCAACTCTTCTCTTACAATCTTTCTAAAATCCTCTTTTCCCATGAGATCTTCTTTTCGGGCAATATCTTTTGCATCTAAAGCTTCTAGAATTTCATCCTTGACCATTTTCTTGAAATCTTCGCGTTGTTCCTCGCCTTTTTTCACTAAATCATTAACTAGGTCCTTTGCATCCTTCCTAGCAACTTCACCTTTATTCACTAATTCATCAATTACTTCTTCAATTTTTTCTCTGGAGTAAGAAAACAACCCAAGACCTATATTGATTGACTTTTCAACTAATCCTGACATAATAAATTACCTCTCTTTCATAAAATTATTCAAATAATATTTGCATAGCGTTTAATGCTTCTGGCAATTCTTCGTCTTTGTCAAGTAAAACCTGAATCCCTGTACCAAACATCGACCCCAAAATTAAACGAGACAAAGTTTTTGTTGAGTAGCCCTTTAATTCCTTTGTTTGAAAATCACAAAAAACATATTTTTCAATCATATTCGATAATTCTTTAAATAATTCACTAAGCAAACTGCTGAATACCGGAGACCAAATAGCTAAGCCTGTAAAATCATAGAGCAATCTAAAAAGTTCTGGATTATGCTGTAACATATTACTAAAGTAATTAATTAATCCTTTTGCTCTTTTCTGAGGTGAATTTTTTTGCTTTAATGATTCTTCGATTTCTTTTAAGTATTTTGTAATCATCATTCCTACAACTTCTTTATACAACCCCTCTTTGTTTCTAAAATAATAATTTAACTGACTTAATACTACTCCAGCCTCATCAGCAATGTCTCTCATTGAAACATTGGCATAACCTCTAGCCGATATACATGCATAAGCAGCTAATAATATTTTCTCCGACTGAGTTTGTCGATTTGTTTCAGTAAGCACAATGTCACCACCTTGCAATTCGGTCGTACGTCCGATTTGTATTTTTATTGTACTATTTTTTGATATGTTTGTCAACAACCAAACTGCTAATTTCTCGTTTACTTAACTTCCATTTAGAAAAGTAGAATGGTGTAATTCTTTATTACTTTATACTTACACTGGACTATACTATTAATCTCACCACATTCTGCGTAACAAGCGATGTTAGACAATGTATAACTATAACCATAAATTTGTTTATTTCATTAATTTAAATATGATAACTATTTTCACCAATTGTTGCTACACCAGCATCAATATCCACGTGAAATATTGGGTTCGTGGTTATTTTCAACATCATATTGTGGAACGAACCTGTTGTTCATAACTTTTGACTTTATAAGAAAGCTAATAATATAAGTTTTTTGCAATAATGCACTCCATTGTACTTTTTGCTCTGCAGGATTTTCTAAATGAATTCCGAATAACATTTTATCTTATTTACAGCTGCCAGGATGTTTAATATTGCTAATTTTAGTGAGGACATATTTTTGAAGGGCCTAATTTGTGGGGGGGTCTTCTGTAACATACCTATGTATCCGCTTCTTTTTATCTTATTATCAGTTTGATTTAATATAATTGAGAAACAAGGTACAAAGGAGTAAATGATTGCTACAGGATATTCGATTCCACTCGCATTTATACAAATCTCTAATCCAGAAAACTAGTCTCAGAAAGAGATTCTTAAATTTGATTATTGCATTTTCCAATAGTCCATTCACAGTTGACATCCTCACTTCCCCAAACTTGAGTATAGGATGTAATTCATCTACAACATTCTAAACTCCGCCTGCATGACAGATGCTTCTTCAGCATCCCAAAGTGCTTGCATCTCTTCTTTGGACGCCACTGGGAATTCTTTCGGTTCTGCTTCTCCCATTTGTATAGGTACCAAGTGAGAGATGATTTCTTGACAGAGATTTTGATCTGGGCAATTCATAATAAATCCGCCATAAATAGATTCACAAACTAGGCTGTCACACATATCCGTCATAATAATCTTGTCAGCTGCATAAGCATTCTTACCAATAAAATTGGCAATGTTCTCAGCAGTCATTTTAAACATATAATCCGTATGCATCCCTTGCTCTCCAAGTTTATAAACACAGGCATAGCCAAGGTTGCCGTCCTCCATCAATTCATATAGCTCATCTGTAGTCATATCATCTGCTCCATTCTTATTTATAAAATTATTAGCTATAGGTCATTTGCTTATCAATTAACTCTTGAAAATAGATAACCGTAATTGCATTGATAATTACGGTAGCCATGATTCTTATTTGACGAAAGAAAGCAACTGTCCTAAATAATCGGACGGTTGCTAATGAATTTTTCTTTGGTTTTGTTTACTGAGATTTACTTATTCCATCGACTAATCCTCATAACAATCCACTTCCTCAGTCATCACAATTCCTGAGTGAAATTGTATCGTTATCTTCAGCCCCTTATGCACCTTTATGCTATATATCAACCGCTTCACAAGTTCTTGGTCAAATTCCCTCACTTGTGGGTTTACAGTGGCCACAGCCTTGTCCAGTGCATCAACCCGCTCTGCATAGTTCTCTGCTTGTTTCTGTGCCCTTACAAGCTTTAATTTCGCCTGTTTAAGCTCATTGATTCGCTCGGATAAGTGTTTGTATGCATCGTCAAATTCATCGCTTACAGCGCCTTGTCTTGCGTTATCTTCGATGAGTTTGAGCATCTGCTTTTGCAGTTGATCTATCTGGTCATCGTATTCCGTTGTAACCCCTTGAGTACTGTAATTGCCTATGACCCGTATGACATTCTCTCTGAAGGTCTCTATAAAATCGCCACTGTTTTCGACTACTTTGTTGATGGCTTTCATAATGGCATCGTGGAGCTGCTCTTCTTTTAATGTGGGCGAGTTTTGACATCTCGAGCTTGTTCCATTTTTTAGCCTGTCCTCACATCGCCATACAGCTGATTTTTGTCCATATTTGGACCAGGTCTGTCTTCTATAAGCATGGCCACATTCTCCACACTCAAGCAGTTCGGTTAGTACGTACTTCGAGCTGTATTTGCTCTTTTCTTTTTTTGACTTGTTTGATTTCCTTGTAACCGCAGATTTGTTTAGACTTGCTCTTCTGGCCTTTTCCACCTGCACCTGATGATATAGCTCTTTTGGGATAATTGCTTCGTGGTTATCTTCGATGTAATATTGTGGCGCATAGCCCTCATTTTTCACTTTTTTCTTTGTGAGAAAATCGATGGTGTAGGTTTTTTGCATACACGCATCGCCGCAGAATTTCTCGTTGGAGAGCATTTTGTCGATTGTCCCGGGATGCCAGTGTTCAAGACCCGTTACCGTTCTGATATCGTCTTCTTCTAGTCCTTTGGCTATTTGAAGTATGCTTTTACCTTCTAAATATTCTCGGTAGATCCGCTTTACAATAATGGCTTCATTTGGCACAATCACTAGGTTTCCATCGTCATCTTTTGTGTAGCCTAAAAACTTCTTATGATTGACTGATATAATTCCGTTTTCAAACCGCCTTGTTAAGCCCCATCTTGTGTTTTCACTGATGTTACGGCTTTCTTCCTGTGCTTGGCTGCTCAGGATCGTAATCAGGAGTTCGCCACCACTTTCCATGGTGTTGACCCCTTCTTTTTCAAAAATGACTGGGATGTTCTTTTCCTTCAGCTTTCGGATATATTGAAGGGCATCCACTGTATTTCTAGCAAATCTGCTTACCGATTTTGTCAGGATCAAGTCTACTTTTCCTGCCATACAGGCTTCGATCATTACATTAAAATCATCACGTTTCTTTGTTTGTGTGGCACTCTTGCCATCATCAGCGAATATGCCTGCACACTTCCAGTTGGGATTGCTATTGATTTTCTCCGTATAATAGTCAACCTGAGCTTCATAGCTCCCTTCCTGTTGCTCCAGCATGGTGCTGACCCTGCAGTAGGCTGCTACTCGAAGTGTTTTCTGTTCTACTCGTGTATGTTTGTCATATTTAACTTGAGGCGGTATGATTGCTACCGTTTTTTTCACTACTGCCATTTTTACCATCCTTTCGTTTGTACTCAATGCTTATGTTGAAAGTGATTCCATTTATAAATTCCACTTTCACAAATGTCTCTTTATAGACTGTCATCTGTTTAATAATGGTTTCAAACAGTTCCTCATTAAATTCTGTCATGGCATTAATACCTGTTAGAGCCTCTTTTATTTTTTCAGTATTTAGCTTGTGATCCGCAATTTTTGAGCCTTCATAATTAAGCTCAGCTCTTTTAAAAATCAGCTCTACAAGTTCTGGACTTGAAAATTCACCGTCTTGCTCGAGTTCTTTAATTCTATTATCAGTCTGTCTGAGTTCGAGATTCATTTTCGGCGGTTCATCTGGTTGTATCTTATCAAGTCTCTTTTTTTGCCTGATCAAATGGTTCGTAGCTTCTGTAAATATGCTCTTCAGCTCATCTTCTGTGAAAAAACTGTTTCGGCATAAAACTCGGTTTTGAAAAATATAGTTTCTACATTTCCATTTGATTTTCTCTGAAGGCTTGCCTGCGTGTTCGACATACTTTTTATAGGTTTCTCCGCATTCACCACATTTGATTTTTCCGCTAAAAATGCTTTGATTTTTCATCGCATTAAATTGCTGTGATCTTCCAAGCTTTACTTCAGTAGCGGTTCTTAGGTCCTGGGCTTTTTTAAAGGTCGCCTCATCTATAAGCCGTGGGTAAAGCTCATCCCCTTGGTATTTAACATTCTGTAGTATCTTGCCTACTGAACCATGATTCCAATTGGGTTTCTTATTGGCATTGAGGATACCTCGCTCTGTCATTTTTTTTGCAATGGCTTTCAATGATTTCTCTTTGATATAGTCTATGAATATCGATTTAACTATTTCTGCTTGCTCTTCATTTATTTCTATTTGTCCATTTACCATTTTGTATCCCATGGGCATATGCCGCTGCATCATGTATCCTCACCACCTTTACTGATACGCTCTGTTAATTTAAGTCCATTGATCAGCTTGAAAGTGATGGTCCCGCTTTGTCCTATAAGCACCTGATCCACCGTATGGGCAAGTAGGTTCTCGTCATAGGTATCCATGATTTCAGGATTGTATTTGATAATTTCAAGGAGCCTTATGGTTCCTTCAATCTCTTTTTCAAATCCGTTTGAATCGAGGAACCCATTCCTCTTTTTCTTTGTTTCTTCAATCTCGATATTTAGTTCATTTTGCTTTTGTATAAAAAGAGCAGAGTCCATATATCCCTTTTGCACTACTCGGCTCAGGATATGGCTCTGCTCAGTCAGTTCCATAATTTTGTGATTTAAGTTTTCGATATCATCTTCTTGCGCTTTACAGGTTCTCAGATTTTTTAGGGAGTCTAGCAGTGGTATTAGGATATAGGTATAATTACTGACTAGCTTGTTCCACATGGTAAGATATGCGCTTTTGATAATATCTTCCCGCATGCCCTTCGTCCTGCATTCTTCCTTGTTGTTAAGATGATTTATACAACTCCACTGGATTTTTTCAAAAGGTTTCCCAATGTATAATTTTTGCCTTCTAAAGGTTCCACCACATTCCTCGCAGATGATTTTGCTACTTAGCTCATAACGGTTATTGTACTTTTCACCGTCATCCACGCCCATCTGTTTTCTGCGGTATTCATAGATTTCACGAACCATTATTCCTTGTTCTCTGGTGATAATCGGTTCATGATTGTCCTTAATAAAAAACTGAGGCATCTCTCCA
>PHAG01000021.1 GCA_002841625.1 Firmicutes bacterium HGW-Firmicutes-1
TGCCTTGAGTAGACAAAAATGATGTCGTCAGGACCTATTTGGGCCTTGGCGGAGGGTTATTTTTCTCGAAAAAGGACTATAATAACCCGTTTTTTCGAATCCTAACTTCCGCTCTTTTAAGCTCAAAAGGGACATCATTTCTGTTCGGCACATTGTAGTGTTGCTACAACTTTACCAATCAGTAAAAATTGTGCGCAATAAAACTTTCAAACTTATAGTGGTTTGAGAGCTTTATTCTGAACAATTATTCAATTGTCATGATAAAGTCTTTTCCATTATTAATCCAGATTTAAAGTGAACTGTTGCAGTTTTTTTATCACCAACCACAATCCTATCAATCACCGTATTCAGTAATTGCTTTGTTATATCGACTTCTTCAAATACGCCTTTTTCTTCAATGTTTACACTAAGGGCTGCCTTTGTTTTGATTAGGTACACTGTCGCCTCAGCAGGACCAGTTTTTATAATTGTATTAAATACCTCAATCAATAACCTTATCATTCCTGATTCTCGTACTGTTGCTGACTGTTTACAATGAATAGCTCGAGTTTTCAACCTTTCTCGGCATCTCCAGACATAGACTTTGTTATTTTTCTTCTGCCATGTCACTCTAGTATAGATGCCATTACATTTGCCACAGACGATAAGCCCACTTAGTGGATAGGCTGAGCTATATCGTTTTCGAGTGCTTCTTTCGTTGGCACAGCTTCTTCGTTTCATTTCTTCTTGAACGAGATAGAACTGCTCTTTGCTGATAATTGCTTCATGACTATTTCTAACGTAGTACTTCTTCACATAACCGTTATTAACGACCTTCTTCTTTGTTAAAAAGTCGATTGTATAGGTCTTTTGCAGAATAGCATCTCCCATGTATTTTTCACATTGAAGCATTTTGTATATCGTCTCGTGATGCCATTTTTCTTTACCTGTCGTTGTCCTTATTCCATCACATTCAAGTGCTCTCGCTATTTTATATGCCCCAAGCCCCTGCAGATAAAGTTCAAATATTCGTTTAACAACTGCAGCTTCTTCTGGAATAATGATTAGCTTCTCATCTTCATTTTTTGTGTAACCCATAAATTTCTTGTGATTGACCTGAACAATACCCTGCTCAAATTTCCGAATAATTCCCCATCTTGTGTTTTCACTCAAGTTTCGGCTTTCTTCTTGTGCTTGGCTACTCAAGATGGTGACTAGTAACTCACCGGCATTGTCCATCGTATCTATGTTCTCTTTTTCAAATAGAATTCGAATTTGCCTGTCTTTTAACTCTCGAATAATCCTTAAGCAATCCACCGTATTCCTAGCAAACCGACTTATCGATTTTGTAAGAATCAGATCAATCTTGCCAGCATAACAGTCCTCAATCATATCATTGAAGCTATCACGGAATTTCGTACCAGTGGCTGCCTTACCTTCATCAGCATAGATACCCGCACAGCTCCAACTTTTGTTCATTCCGATTTTTTTTGTGTAGTAAGCTATTTGAGCTTCATAGCTGTTTTCCTGTTGCTCAAATCTAGTACTGACCCTGCAGTATGCTGCTACATTTAATGTCTTGTTCTCAATCCTAATATGAGCATCATACTTTGGATCTGGCGGAATAACTGTAATATTTTTTAATCTTTCCATTTTTATATCTCCTCACTGTGATTTTTTACTTCTCTTTTATACTAATTCACAGCGAAAGACTTTCAATATAAATTTATTTTATTTTTTCATTTCAGAATGAATCAACATAAAAAGTAGCAACGAAATATCTCTTCAAACGACTATAACTTGTAGCCAGTTAAGCAATCGCTTAAATACAACGCTTATTTTGAATGAAGTCAGCAATCTTTGACCTTCTGTGCTACTCTTCAACCGATTTTTGAGCAAAATACATTCTTAACAGTTGCTTTTGCACATTGAGCAGTATCACTGACCATTTTTTAAACCTTCATATGTGAGTCTGTTCCTGATTGCATTGATTTATGGTGATCAATAATTTCTTTCCAAGCATCTATCTTATGTTCAATCGCACTTTTGATATTGTAATTAATTTGGCACAGCTTTACCCATAGATGCCGAAAACTACTTAATAAAGTATTCCTTTTATGTGTTTAAAAGTCTGTACAACAATAAGGGGAACAATAGATAACAAAGCAATACTCATGTATTGCGTATCAGTTAAGATACTGATTTCAAATATTTTATGCAATGGTTTTAAGAATAGAACAGAGGAAAGTAACACTATTCCTAAAATCAACGCCATGAAACTGTATGGATTGACCCACAGTGTTTTCATGGTTAGTGGTGCATTTGTTCGGCAATTCATTCCATGAACAAGTCTCGATAAACTTAGTGTAGCAAAGGCCATAGTCATCCCTACACCTTGGCCGCCATTCTGAACGCCTAAATAATATGCAATCATAGTTACAACAGCAATAATTGTTCCTTCAAAAAGAACCTGCACGACAAATTTCTTATCCATAATCGGTTTTTTTGCGTCTCGTGGTCGATCCTTCATCAAATCTGCTTGAGCCGGTTCAAGCCCAATAGCGATAGCTGGCAAGCTGTCAGTAAGTAAGTTGATAAAAAGTAAATGAACGGGTGAAAAAGGTGCCGCCAGCCCTACAATTGAAGTGTAAACCACGGCTAAAATTCCTGATGTATTACCTGATAATAAAAACCGTATCGCATTTTTAATATTCCCCAAAATACTTCTGCCATTACTAATTGCTTTGATAATTGTCGAAAAATTGTCATCCGTCAGTACCATATCTGCTGCATCTTTTGCAACTTCTGTCCCAGTAATCCCCATCACTATACCGATGTCTGCTCGTTTGAGCGCTGGTGCATCATTGACACCATCACCAGTCATAGCAACGACATGACCTAGAGATTGCCACGCACTGACGATTCGAATCTTATGTTCTGGCGATACTCTTGCATAGACAGATACATTGGGTACCAAAGCAATCAGTTCTTCCTCTGTCAAATGCTCTATCTCTAAACCTTCTATCACATGTTCACCTTCGTTTAGTATGCCAATTTGTCGTGCTATGGCAGCAGCAGTCACTTTATGATCGCCAGTAATCATAATCGGCTTAATACCGGCTGCTAAACAACTTTCCACAGCGCCCTTAGACTCGACTCTAGGTGGGTCCATCATTGCGACTAATCCAAAAAGGACCATCTCATTTTCGTGCGCCAATGTTAATGTTTCTTCCTCAACTTCTTTCCATGCAAAAGCTAAGACACGAAGACCTTTATTTGCAAGATCGAAATTGATTTGATTATATACGTCCTTATCTGCCTGTGTTATTGGACGAATTCCTTCTGATGTTTCAATATGAGTTGAACGCTTTATCAGTACATCCATTGCACCTTTAGTAAAAACAACTGCTTTACCCTCAATGTGTTGTAAAGTTGTCATCAATTTTCTGTCGCTATCAAATGGTAGTTCTGATATGCGAGGCATTATTTCGCGTACTACCAATTCATCCAAATTCAAGCGTTCACCTAGATCAACCAAAGCAATCTCAGTTGGATCGCCGATTCCCTTTTGATGGATTGTAACCGCGTCACTACATAAAAGACCGGCCATCACCAATTTGTAATGAAGCTTATTCTCTTTATCAATTGCTTCTGCCTCGACGAGTTGATGATTTGTAAAGATTTTTTGAACAGTCATTTTATTTTGGGTTAATGTGCCTGTCTTGTCTGAACATATGATCGATACACTGCCTAAGCTTTCAACTGAATGGAGTTTTCTAATGATTGCATTTTCTTCAGCAAGCCTTCTTGTGCCCAAAGCAAGCACTATTGTTACGATTGAACTCAAAGCTTCGGGAATTGCAGCCACTGCTAAAGATATAGCAAACATGAGCGAATCCATCATAGGTATGCCACGATATAAACTCAATCCAAAGATAATACTCGAAATAATTATAATCAACACAGCAAGTTTTTTGCCAAAATTGTCTAGATTTTCCTGAAGTGGTGTTGCTTTTTCTTGAGCACTTTTTAGGAGCGTTGCAATTCGTCCAATTTCAGTATTTGCACCGACACCAATAACTATAGCTTTACCACGACCATAGGTAACATGGCTACTCGAAAAAATCATATTTAACTGGTCACCGATTGCGACATCTACTTCATCTATAGGATCAATACTTTTTTGTACGCTCACAGATTCACCTGTTAAAGCACTTTCGCTTATCTGTAAGCTGTTACACTCGATAAGCCTTGCATCCGCAGCGATAAAATCTCCGGCTTCAATAATTAAGATATCCCCTACGACAACTTCAGCTGAAGGAATTTCAACAATTCCTCCATCACGTAGCACTTTTGAATTGGGAGCAGATAGAGCTTTTAAGCTTTTTAAAGATTGTTCTGCTTTTATATGTTGAATGGTTCCCAATAAAGCATTCAGTATAAGTACAGCTATGATAACAAAGGTACTTTCGAGTTTCCCCATTATGCCTGAGACCATAGCCGCTACCATCAATATAATCACTAAAAAATCTTTAAACTGCGAGAAAAAAATACTGATTGGAGATATACTTTGACTTTCTTCAATTTGATTCTTACCATAAATCTCTCGATGTTTAGATATCGCCTCATTTGACAAGCCTGTTAACTTGCTACTAAATTTGTTAATCACTTCTGAATAAGGCATTTGATAAAATGCTTTCATTTTTAATCCTCCAAAATTTGTTCTTGCTTTTTAATGTTTAAACTACTTATATACTTACAATTCGCTCAACAACCTTATAAATTAGTGAAATTTTAATCAAAACTCTCTTTGTGATAACTGCTTAATCAGAATTTTTTACTTATCGTTGAAATTGGGAATTTTGCTATAATTTTCTTGTATAAAGAACCTGCCTACACTCTGTGTCACTGCTGTCACATCTTTGCATGTCAAATCATTAAAATGCCACCATTCTGAAGCTAATGGTATTAATCCCGCATTAGTACAGTACTGTTGAAGCAACAAGCCCTCACTATTTATGTTATCCGCGATTGTAGATTCTTTCCATAGCGTGCTCGACTCTGGTGATACTGGTGATTTAAATATAATCGATGCAACACTTAGTTCATGAATTGACGTTGGCATTATATATTCAGTATACTCCAATATGATTTTATATTTATACTCACCCAAAATCTTCGATTCCTGTTTTATCACTTTTCCAAGGCTCACATCAATTGCATACCCCCTTTGATGATTGGAAATCCCAGTCGAGATAAACCACCCCATAGACCAGGGGGATTCTGTTACTCCTTGCTTGACTAGAGGGTCTTCATTAACTAAAGCACTTAGACTTTCAACAATTTTTCTTTGTACTGCATATGGTCTAAAACCTTCATAGATAATCAGTGTATTCCCATCGGCTAATGCATCTTGTTGCGCTAAACATATTTTTTGTGCCATGGCATACAACACTGGAACTATGAATTCCTCCTTATTTAACCTCTCATTGAATGCATGTGCATCATATAATTTCTGTCCAGTAACAGTTGGTATAGATTTTCCCGACGACATGATTTTCGATGCATACGTATTTGTATTATCATAAACAATTGAAGGAATCACATCGGGTAAGTTTATGAAACAGTATTTATGCATTACCCAACCATTTCTACCCTCTACATCAATCTCCCACCAGTTACCTGATTCGGAAATAATCGTAAACCCTTTGCCTGCGTCTAAAGTTATAATCACGCTAGTCTCTGTACTAGGTCCTTCTCGTAATTGGAGCGCTATGGAAGTGTACCCACTTGCACCATTGATAGGAAGTTCAAATAATCCACTCTCAAGAAAGTAATCCTTATATTCTTCTATGCGACTCTCTGTCGGTTCTGGGGATAGTATTTCTTTTGATGTTACTATTAATTGTTCATTCTCATCTAAATCTGCTTTGTATTCATTTGATATCTCAACCTCAATAAGACTATAAATTAACCAGATAGTTAAGGATACTACCAGTAAAAAAACTAATCTTAATCTAAGCCTTTTTCGTCTTACAGTTTTTGCAGCACTTCTCATTGCAACCACCTAAACAAAATCGACAATGAAGTAAAACGATCTAACAAATAAATCACAATCAAGTGAGCAGGATAAAACACATAAAATGACCACGACATTACTTTTGATTTCATACCAAGCTGTCCGTTATAAAATGCAAGCAAAGGAACAGCCAAAAACACTCCCAATTGATACCAATGTGGGTAACCTTCGTTGATTGGTCCAAAATTCATGTAGGTAGGTATCAAATGGACTATAACCGCAACAACAAAAAAACCTAACATTTGACGTTTGAAGTTACCATGCAACAAGCCAAATGCAACAACCCACAATACCGTTATATAGTTCCAATTCGCTGTTATTGCAAGTAAGCAGCACACAATTAATGTTGCAATCTTGAAGAATACGTTTAACCTATCATTCTTAATTGCCGTTAATGCTACAAGACCCATGGCGAGCCCCCATATGACGCTTGTTGACTGAAAAAATGTGAACCCGAAGCAAAGATTGTACGGTAAATGTGATATAAGTGCAAATATAAGCAACCGTTTAATATTTGCTCCTATTTGATGTATGGTGATAACCCTCTGCTATAAAGTAGCACATTATCGGAGCTGCAATTCTTCCCGGCGACCTCAATAAAATTCCAATTAATGTATCATGTGAAATAAATACAGCAACAAAGTGATCAAAAAACATCGCTACAATTGCTATTATCTTTAGTGAATTTGCAGTTAAACTTAGCCTTGACTCTGCCATTTTAGGATTTCCTTCCTATTATTTTTTCAATTAAAAACATGCTATCTCTCGGCTTAATGAGAATGACTATGATGCTAATCTCGCAAATGACCGTGTGTATGTTCATGAAAATGCTCACATGTGACGCCAATATAGAGTGCAGTTGCATAAAATACGCTTTTCCTAGCAGCTCCAAGTTTCCATTGTGCTTTAATATGAAGAAAGAGTTCACTCCATGAGATGTAAAGACTAGCAATAACGCCAACTGCTAACGTCATATAAATTGCATTAAAACCAAACTCTTTTATTGCAAAACAAAAGATTTAACGATCCTAGTCCTGATCCAAAACTCTTGACTACAACTATTTGAAGCAGATCCTTGAGTGATTCTTACTACAAATACCTATCTTCAAAAGAACATTTCTAATGGCGCTAACTTTTCAAATTTATATTTAAATTATAAGCATTGCATCTCCAAAGCTAAAAAAACGATATCCCTCTTCAACAGCAGTACGATAGGCTCGCAAAATACGATCAGTATTACCAAATGCACTTACTAACATGATTAAAGTAGATTCTGGTAAATGAAAGTTTGTTATGATACCATCTACTATTTTGAAATCATATCCTGGGAAAATAAATATATCAGTCCAACCATTTTGTGCCTTTAATTGCCCTTGTTCATCAGAAATACATTCAAGTGTTCGAACTGAAGTCGTTCCTACAGCAATTATTCTACCACCTTTGTTTTTAGAGTTATTAATGATTTCAGCATTTTCAAAGTCTAAAACATAGAATTCTGCATGCATTTTATGTTCAAGAATATCTTCAACCTTTACAGGTCTAAAAGTTCCAATACCAACATGAAGTGTAAGGTAAGCAATGTGAACACCCTTATTTTGAACCTTTTGTAGTAATTCATTCGTAAAATGTAGCCCCGCAGTTGGTGCTGCAACCGATCCATCGTATTTAGCATATACTGTGTTATATCGACTTATGTCCTCAAGCGGTGTTTTAATATATGGTGGTAGGGGAACAGTTCCAAGTTGTTCTATGATATCTTCAAATTTTTCTTCGTACATAAATCGAACAATCCAGACACCATCCATATTGTCACTTTCTATTATGCATTCAAGTTCACCCTCCCCAAACCTGAACGTCATACCTACTTTCACTTTCCTTCCAGGTTTAATCAACACTTCCCATCGATGCAAATCAATCTGTTTTAACAGCAAAAACTCGATTGTTGCACCATTACTTAAAGTGCTAAAAAGTCTAGCTGGTATTACCTTTGTATTATTTAACACTAAACAGTCTCCTGGATTCAAATGCTCAACTATCTGATCAAACACATCATGCTTGATGTCATTTGAATTACGGTCCATTACCATCAGGCGTGACTGTGTCCGGTCTTTAATCGGTATCTGCGCAATTAAAGATTCAGGTAAATTAAAATAAAATTCATTCTTTTTCATATTTTACAATTTCTCCTATTTTCACTAATTTTAGAATTTTATGGATTACAATAATTACAATACTGAGCAGGCGCATATTGTCCTCTTGGGTATAACTCTTCCTGCTCATGTTTACATTTATGACAACTGTAGATATATTTAAGAGTCATCTCACTTGATAATCCACATAGATCACAAGGGAGACCTTTAATTGCCTCTTTAATTATAAATCCTGGTGCATCACATTTAGGACAAAATTTCATTAATTTTGCGATTAAATCCTGAGTTGCTTTTTCAATATTTTTCATTCGGGTAGGATTTGCATGAGCTCTCATATCCGTTTCAATAAAGACATTACCAGTTCGTGATTTTGTCAAACACCAATTGAAAGTTTCTTTCAGTTTCTCACCACAGTCGATATCTTTGATAATATGTTTCGAATACTCATCATCAGGCCGTAGTATTAAAAAATGCTCTGGAAATCCAATTTGTTCAGCAAACTTCAGTGCTTTATCAAAACAATCTGTCTTTAAATGAGCAAAATTGGTTTCCGAACCTTCGTATACACCATAAATTTCCATATTTTCTTTTTTATCATATAACAGTACCAACTCTACATTCCAAGGGATAGGTGCATAGGGATGCGACCCAAAGCTTCCTTCGCTTGCAATGCCGATGTCTGTTTTTAAAAGTTTCATCCCTCTTCTAATTTTCATTCTCGCAGTATCTAATTGAGATTTTGGTCTTTTTATTTCTCTTGAAAAAGTTCCTAGTTTATCAGTATCAAATCTAGTTTCTACAATTAATTCACAGCCTGTTGTTTTTTCAAGTACTGGCTTGATCGCTTTTTCCTTTTTGTGTTTTGTGAGAAGCGCAATTTTTCTGTTTTCAAATATCTTTTTCATGAGCCTTTATAATCTCCTTGATCTTTTCTTTATCGGTATGAAAACACTTTAAACAATTAAGCATTTAAAACCAATCTAAATGCATTTTACAATTGGAATTTTTTGACTAGAGTTGATAACTTTGAACTAACTCTAGAAAGCTTTTCGCTTGAGTTAACAATCTCTTCTGCTGATGACGCTTGTACTTCTATGGAAGCAAATACTTCTTGTGTCCCAGCGGCATTTTCTTCTGCAATGGCAGAAAGATTTTCCATAATTCCTAATATTATATCTTTATTCTCACTTAATGAATCTGATGAAATTGAAAGATTTGATATAATACCATTTGTTTTTCCAACGGCTTCTGCTATCAAATCAAATTTTTCTTCTGTTTGTTTTACACTTTTTCCTTGTGCAGCTACAATTTCTTTCACGTTGATCATTGTATTCACAGCATTTTGAGATTTGTTTCTTAACTCACTCATGATATCTTTTATTTCTTTTGTAAATGAATTTGATTCTTCTGCAAGCTTCCTAATTTCATCTGCAACTACAGCAAATCCTTTACCTGCTTCACCGGCTCTCGCCGCCTCTATTGCTGCATTAAGTGCTAACAAGTTTGTTTGACTCGCAATACTTTGTATCATGATACTCGCTCTTTCTATGTTTTCAGCACTTTTATTGTTGTCCATAATAATATTGAATACTGTTTGTGCTGCCGCATTATTGTCCTCTGTTTTTTTAATAAGTTCTTTTAAAATACTAAACCCTTCTTCTTTTCTCATTTCTATTTCTAAGGCCGCTTGTGATACTTGACTAATATATTCTTTGTTTTCACCTAACACATTACCCATTTTTAAAATATTGGCTGCTGCTGCTTCGGTGTCTTGAGCTTGTTCACTAGCACTTTGAGCAATTGCTGCTATGGTTTTTGTAACTTCTTCTGATGCAGTTGCAGATTGTTGTGATATTTCGGTCGTTTGTGCACATGATAAAACAATTTCTTCTGAACTGTGAATAACATTTTGAACTAGATACCTTAATCCTTCTAGCATTGTGTTAAATGCTATTGCAAGCTCACCAATCTCATCTTGATTATTTACTTTAATTGTCTGTACGGCTAAGTTACCTGATGCAATTTCCTTTGCAACAATTGCAATTTTTCTTAATGGTATTGAAACACTTTTAATCATGTATAATATTATACCGGTACTTATGGCAACTATTAGTAATAAAAGAGCACTGGTAATGATTATAGCCTCGGTATAGGCACTTTGGCTAGCATTATATGCAGATGTTGCTGATTCGTGCTTGATATCAACCATTTCTTTAATTTGATTTTCTAACTGATCTGAAATAATACGATTTGCTTTTGCAAGTGCTCTAATATTGTTGACATCATTACTGCTGATCATTTCTATGAATTTCAAATCTTCATTTTTTAATTTATTATAGGTGTTTACCATATCGGCAGTTTTTTGATTTAATACGTCAGAATTTGTTGTCTCGCTATAGCGTTGAATATCTGTTTCAATTTGCTTTAATACATTTACTAAACTCTCGATTTCAGCATTTTGATCTGTTAAATTTGAAGCCAATTGCACATAATTCCTTGTCCGTCCTAGCGTCACTACTTTTACTTGAATATCTTTAATGTACTCCATGCTTAATAGTTCAGTTGAATACAAACCCTTTAATGCTTTATTGGAATTATTCAATTGGTATACTCCAAAGATTCCAAGAAATAATGCAAACAAAATAATAATACTGAATCCAACTAACATTTTTTTGCCAATGGTCAATTTCATAAGTAAAGCCTCCTCGTTTTTAGTGTTATTCTGACTAACAATAAACTGAACTCTTAAAGCTTTATGCAATCATTACATGTTTACTAATCTAAAATGTTGAGGGTTTTTTTATCGATGGATGCAAATGCAGCAACGATTGATGGACAAAATTGTTTGCCTGAACAACGTTTTAGTTCGACTAATGCCTCATTATATGTTTTTATTTTTCCGTACTGTCTATCTGAAATCATCGCATCATAGGCATCTGCTACTGATACGATTCTTGCTCCAATACATATGTCATTGCTTGAAATCCCCATAGGATACCCACTACCATCCCATCTCTCATGATGCTGCTCAACAATATTGCAAATATCCTCATTAAATCCACCAGCACGAAGAGAATTTGCTCCTGTTGTTGGATGCTCTTTTATTATTGAAAATTCTAAGTCGTTTAACTTTCCTGACTTATTAAGTATCTCGTTAACTATTATGATTTTGCCCACATCATGTAACAACGCCGCAATTCTAATATTTTCAAACTCAGTCTCGCTTAGTTTCAACGTTTTAGCAATCAATGCCGAATAATTAGAGACGTTTCTTGAATGGCCTTTAGTGTACTTATCTTTTACCTCTAACAAGGCAATTAATGTTTTTATTGCAGTATAGTCAATCACTTTCATCTGATGACACTCATCCGCATTGCATAAAACCTTACTTATTTTAGAAGCAATCCATTCTAAAGTAAAAAGATCATTAGCAGTGTAAGTGTGTACTTTTTTACTATAAATTTTAATTGAACCTATTGTACCACCATCATTGACTATTGGTGATACTAAAAAAGATTTAATGCCAAAATCTAAATAGTATTGGTTAAAAATGCGCTTCTCTGTTTCTAAATTATTGACTATTATTGATTTCTTTTGAACTACCACAGACTCAAAGACTGTATCATTTGTAGATAACTTCTCTAAACTAAGATATTCTTGGTCTTTTAGCCCTGTATGACCTATTATTTCTAAATTTGTCTGTATTTCATTTAGTTTTCTTATAATACACCAAGATGTTTTGAAATAGTCCTGCAAAAGTTTTAACATTTTTTCTATGACATCATGTTGCTTTTCATTTTTGGCTAATAAAACGATTTCTTCTACTTTCTCAATAAATATAGTATCTTTAATTTGTTTATTAATTAACAATTTTATCCGCCACCCTTCCAAATTGATTTTTCTTAATTTCCGTTGCGTCTTTGATAAATTGTAACCGAAAAATTTATAGTTCTTATTAGCCGTTAGTAAAATACATACATCTTAGTTTTCTACTAAACCCGTATGTATTTTACTTTCCCTTTATTAGCTTTGAAGTCGTTAAAATACCAATCAAACACAATGCAATAACATAGTAAAATACATAACGGTAATTTTGATGTTGATCTATCAACCATCCTGATGACATAACTCCAACAACTGCACCAACTCCATAAGCTGTAAATACAACACCATAATTTCGGCTATAATGCTTTGTGCCATAAAGTGCAAGTGTTGAGGTCGGTGCAATTGCTAACCAACCGCCTAAATTAAACCAGAATATTGAAAACGAAATAGAATATGTTATAACAGATCCTTCATTAGCAAACAAAATCAAAACAGCCGAAAAAATAATCAAACTATAAGATAGGTACATCGCATACTTCGAAGACAATTTGTCGGTAAGCCATCCAAATATCGGTCTACCAATCCCATTTAAAACTGCAAATAGTGCCATCAAAGATGAAACTTTCTTTGGTGATAACCCAATTAGTTCAGTCCCAACACCACTTGTCAACCCAATTAGCATGAGTCCAATAGTTGTACCAATTATAAAATTAATGTACAACCCTTTAAAACTATTTGATTTAATCATGCTTGAAGTGTTCATTTCAAATAAGCTATCGTTCGCCTGCCCAGTTGACTTTAAACTTAACAGTTCTGACTCAGAGGGATATTTAAATGCGAATGACAGAATCGGTATTATGACACCAAAACACATTCCCAAAATTTGAAATGTATTCATAATTCCATAATGCTCTACAAAATTTCTGGCAAGCGGTGCCGTTATTAATGGTGACAATCCAAACCCTATTAAAACCATGCCCACAGCCAGACCTTTTTTTTCAGGGAACCATCTTGCTATAACTGTCATAGGAACACCATAAGCAATCCCCACTCCTGCACCACTTATTACTCCATACGTGATTGTCAATACAAAAATATTAGGCGCATAAGCTGACAAAATCCATCCTATGGACACTAAAAAACCACCTAATAGAATAATGGATCTCGGATTATACTTATCTAAATACTTACCTGTTAGAAACATAAAGAGTGCGTAAAAAGCCAGTGCTATCATATATGGCATTCCGCTTTGTGTTGATCCTATATTATATATATTTTCAATTGGTACCCTAAAAACACTATATGAATAGACTGTTCCTAGACACACCATTATGATGATTCCAAAAAAAACGTACCACCATCTGTTTAGTGAATGAAATTTACTATTTTGCATCGATGAATTTTGATTCATCTAAACACCAACTTTCACTTAATTTATCTTCTAAGTCGTATACAATATTTTCTGTTATCGTCATGGAATTTAATTCTAATTTTTACGTATGTCTTGATATTTAATCCCTAGAATTCTAGCAGCAAGTATACCTGCATTTTTAGCATTGTTAATTCCTACTGTTGCAACAGGCACCCCGCCTGGCATTTGAACTATCGACAGCATTGCATCCAGTCCATCAAGTTCTTTAAGTTTAATTGGAACGCCAATGACCGGTAGAGTGGTCAACGATGCTACCATTCCAGGTAAATGTGCCGAACCCCCTGCACCAGCAATTATGACCTCCATATTTCTACTTTGGGCATTTTTTGCATACTCGTACATTCGTTCAGGTGTTCTGTGTGCCGATACAACTTTTATTTCATAAGGAATATTATATTGTTCCATGATAAACGCAGCCATTTTCATGATTTTCAAATCTGACTCACTTCCCATAATAATGCCAACTAGCGGATCCTTTATATTTTCTTTTTTGATATCGTTCATAATATATTCCCCCTGAATTCAAACTTATGTTTAAATGCAATTAAAATCGAATAATTTTTTTTATTAACCTGTGTTACCCAAGACTTCCTCTGATTTTTCCCATTTTCACAATCCATTCATTAAGAATTTTCCGTTCTTCTTCTCCGTCATTAAACAGATCATTCTGTTTCCCTATCAAATGCAAGATAATTGGCCTTATTGATTTTAAAAGGGTGTGATAAAATTCATCTTCATTGATTTCAGCATCTTCTTTTTGAATATTCAATATTTTACAAGCTAACTCATAATCCTCTTGATATTCCAATCGCGCTGTTTCATCTATTATTCCTTTTGAAATTTTCACATTGACATATTTAGATGCAAACACTAAATCTTTTATTAATTGAGGATAGAAACACAATAATTTTTCAATTCCGACATCGCCATATTTTTCCACTACATCTTTCAAGCCTCTTCCTACACCAATGAATTCAGGTGGTGCTCCTAATGTATACATAGCAGCAGTAAAAGAAATTGCTCTTGGCACTGAGCACTGTATATTAGTATTTATTCCGATAAGTTCTTCTTTGAGTTTTTTGTCTTTTACAAGATTTGATACTTCTTCCATATCGGCAATTTCTCTGATATATTCTAATCCTGTTTTTGTGCTGGACAACCTATCGCGATTTTTAGGAATATATTTTGAAATAAACTCGACTGTATTTATTATTTTCAAGAATGTTCTCATATAGTTCTTAGTGAATATGCCTATGAATTCTTTCATTAAGTCAATATCTTCTACAGCAATTTCTCTTTTAGTCTGCTTCCCAATATTTTCTTTTAAATTATTGATCACCTCTTTGGTTTCACCCTCGCCGTGATCATACCTCAAACCTGACTGAATTGTGAATGTTCTTATTCCTGAATATGTCTCATAAATGGATTCCAAGTTTTCCTCAGTGAAATGTCCCCTAAATGGCAAAGCTCCACATCCTAGAATTGGAGCAACTTCAACATTATTCGCTTCACCCCACTTGAGCGACTTATTAATGGCAATCACCACCGCCAAAACTGATGCCACCATTCCATAAGACATAGCCGAATCTGAACGAGCAAACATGATTCTAATGGTTTCAACTGAACAGCCCTTGCTCAATGAATCTTTATGGTACTCATCCAAAATCATATCCACTTTTATAAGTGCTGGGACACTTTCTACAAGTGGAATAATTCTAATGCTGTTTAATGGAAATTGGATGTCGTAATTTTTATTACCAAGTTCAATAACCGAATTGATTCTTTCTTGCAACTGAATTATTTCATGTCCTGTCTCGATCATAGGCACAACAGTCTCAGTGATAGCTTGCACTGAAGTTTGTTTATATGCCAAAATATTGGTTTCAACAAGTGACATAATACTCATAAGCTGTCTAAATACTGGCTCTTTCTTAGCATTTGGAATTCTTGGTGTAATGAATACATCTTTTCCAGGAATAATGCCTTTATTGATAAATCCTAAGGCTACTTGAGATGTCTGATGATATGGTGTGAGTTTTCCTTCAAAGTCTATCATGATTTCTTCAATTCCCAACCCACCATGTACTTGATCCGTCAAACCATGAATAGCTTCTTCTGGCTCTTGTTGTATTGTTATATATTTATCAGCATTGTCTGGATGCTGTGTTGCCATACTTGATGGAATTTTTCTCATTCTAATTGCTCCTCTTTAGTCTATTTTCAATTTGCTTAATGCAATTATTGCTTTTCTATCTGCTTTATCAACCGAATCATCAAGTGCTGTAATATGCCCAATTTTTTTATAATGTTTGGACTCAAGCTTACCGTACAAATGAAAATGACAATCTTCGATGTTTAGAATTGCATCAACTCCACTAACACTGTACGTTCCGTCCACATGTTCATTACCTAATATGTTATACATAGCACAAGAACATTTTAATTAAGGAGATCCTAAAGGCATGCCTGTTATAATCCTAATGTGTTGTTCGAACTGTGAAGACACACATCCTTCAATTGTATAATGTCCAGAGTTATGTGGTCTTGGTGCAATCTCATAGACTAAAACATTTGAATCAGAATCTAAGAAAAATTCTATACAAAACACACCATAATCATCTAACGCCTCTTCTTTTACTCATTTGATGAATTTGTTTTTCAACATCTTCAGTAATATTTGCAGGTATAAGAGAATTGATAAGTATGCTATTTTCATGAACATTTTCTGCTATTGGAATAGCACCATTCCATCTTGATTCTTGGCTATAATAATTGAAACTTCCTTTGTGAATTGTATAAATTCTTCAGCCATTATCTTCAAGTCACCAAATTCTTGATAAGCTTCTTCAAGCTCATCGATATTTTTAATTACTACATTACCTTTGCCGTCATAACCATCTCTGCATGTCTTTAGAACAGCCTTTTGCCCCAATTTATAAAACACATCTGTCAATTCCTTTAAATTGTTAATCAAATACATTTCCGGTACTTTAATGCCAATGTTTCTAAGCATGTTCTTTTGTACAAATTTATTTTGAATCAATCTAAGTGTTCTAGATGAGGGGTAAATAAAGTACCCATCAAGTTCTAATATTTTGAGCGATTCCACATCAATATGTTCAAACTCAAATGTAATAACGTCTGTTTTTTGAGCCAATTTTTTTAATGCTGAGAAATCACTAAAAGTAGCAGTAATTTGTTCGTCGGCTACTTGGCCAGCTGGAGAATTGGGTTTCGGATCTAATACCACCACGTTATATCCCATCCTCTTTGCCTCCAAAACCAACATTCTTCCTAACTGTCCTCCACCAATGATACCAATAGTTGAAAGTGGGTTTAATATTGATATTTTCTTTTGAGTCATACCTGCTCCTCCCTAAATAAAAAAACCAATAACAAAGTTCTCTATAGAACTATTGTTATTGGCTTACTTTTGACTGGTTTGTACCCCTCAATTTGTCTTCCAACTTTATTGATTTATTATGTTTTCCTCGATGTCTTGATCAACAACTATTGCTATAATTTTTTCACCAGTCTTTGTGCTTACATCGGAATATGTGCTTATAATGTTAACATCAACTACTGATTTGATAGCTTCTTCCAAACCTTCACGAGCATTTTCGAACAAAGCAGTTCTAACTTTTTTTATCAGTTCTATTCCTTCCTTATTTTGAGCCAAGCTCTTTTCGGATGTACTAAGAAAGCCTTTAAGTCTTATAATTATCAAATCTTGAAAGATAATGGTTCTGATTTTTTCAGGACCTCTACCCATTTGTTCAATTTCAAACTTACTAATTGCTTCGCTTAATTTCGATTCAATTTGCCCTTTTGTCATGAACAACCTCCAAACCTGTATTTGCTTATACTATATACCAAATACAAACTTACTTTTTTCAATGTATGCTTAAATATTATATCACAACTGAGCCATATACAGCAATGCCATTATCGAGGTGCTTATTCACAATAAAATTACTACGAAATTAGAAATAATTCTACTTACAACATTTTTAACTCCGCCTGCATAACTGCTACCTCTTCAGCATCCCAAAGTGCTTCCATCTCTTCTCTTGTCGCCACTGGGAAATCTTTCGGCTCCAAATCTCCCATTTGTATAGGTGCCAGGTGTGAGATGATTTCTCGACAGAGATTTTGATCTGGGCAATTCATAATAAATCCACCATAAATTGATTCACAAATTAGGCTGTCACATATATCCGTCATAATAATCTTGTCAGCTGCATAAGCATTCTTACCAATAAAATTGGCAATATTCTCAGCTGTCATTTTAAACATGTAATCTGTATGCATTCCTTGGTCTCCTTGTTTATAAACACATGCATATCCAAGGTTGCCGTCTTCCATCAAATCATATAATTCTTCTGTAGTCATTTTATCTTCTCCTCAAATCTATTATAGTTTCTCAGTTTGCAACCAATTAGCTGCCCATTCCTTGGCAAATAAAAAACCGCAACTGCATTAACAGCTACGGCTGGGATGATGTCTTTGCTCAATGCTTATCCTTAATCCTCGTAACAATCCACTTCTTCAGTCATCACAATTCCTGAGTGAAATTGTATCGTTATCTTCAGCCCCTTATGCACCTTTATACTATATATCAACCGCTTCACAAGCTCTTGGTCAAATTCCCTCACTTGTGGGTTTACAGTGCCCACAGCCTTGTCCAGTGCATCAACCCGCTCTGCATAGTTCTCTGCTTGTTTCTGTGCCCTTACAAGCTTTAATTTCGCTTGTTTTAGCTCATTGATGCGTTCGGATAAGTGTTTGTAGGCATCGTCAAATTCATCGCTTACAGCGCCTTGTCTTGCGTTATCTTCGATGAGTTTTAGCATCTGCTTTTGCAGTTGATCTATCTGGTCATCATATTCTGTTGTAACGCCCTGAGTACTATAGTTGCCTATGACCCGTATAACATTCTCTCTGAAGGTCTCTATAAAATCGCCACTGTTTTCGACTACCTTGTTGATGGCTTTCATTATGGCATCATGGAGCTGCTCTTCTTTTAGTGTGGGTGAATTCTGGCACTTGGAGCTTGATCCGTTTTTCAATCTATCCTCACATCGCCATACCGCTGTCTTCTGACCGTATTTGGACCAGGTCTGTCTACGATAAGCATGGCCACACTCGCCGCAGACTAGAAGTTCTGTCAGTACGTATTTAGAGCTATACTTGCTCTTTTCTTTTTTTGCCTTGTTTGATTTCCTCGTAACTGCTGATTTATTAAGGCTTGATCGTCTGGCCTTTTCCACCTGCACCTGATGATATAGATCCTTGGGGATAATCGCTTCATGGTTATCTTCGATGTAATATTGCGGTGCATAGCCGTCATTCTTCACTTTTTTCTTTGTGAGAAAATCGATAGTGTAGGTTTTCTGCATACAGGCATCTCCGCAAAATTTCTCGTTTGAGAGCATTTTGTCGATTGTCCCGGGATGCCAGTGGTCAAGTCCAGTTACCGTTCTAATGTCAGCTTCTTCAAGTCCTTTTGCTATTTGAAGAATGCTTTTCCCTTCTAGATATTCTCGGTAGATTCGCTTTACTATGACAGCTTCATCCGGCACTACTATAAGGTTTCCATCAGCATCTTTTGTAAAGCCTAAAAACTTCTTATGATTGACTGATATGATGCCGTTTTCAAACCGTCTTGTTAACCCCCATCTGGTGTTCTCACTGATGTTTCGGCTTTCTTCTTGTGCTTGACTGCTCAGGATCGTAATCAGGAGTTCACCACCACTTTCCATGGTATTAACCCCTTCTTTTTCAAAAATGACCGGGATATTCTTTTCCTTCAGCTTTCGGATATATTGTAGAGCATCCACTGTATTTCTGGCGAACCGACTGACCGATTTTGTCAGTATCAAGTCTACTTTTCCTGCCATGCAAGCTTCGATCATTACATTAAAATCGTCACGTTTTTTTGTTTGCGTGGCGCTCTTGCCATCGTCAGCAAATATGCCTGCACATTTCCAGTTGGGATTGCTATTGATTTTCTCCGTATAATAATCAACCTGAGCTTCATAACTCCCTTCCTGCTGTTCTAGCAAGGTGCTAACTCGGCAGTAGGCTGCTACTCGCAGTGTCTTTTGTTCTACCCTTACGTGTTTATCATATTTAATTTGAGGCGGTATGATTGCTACCGTCTTTTTCGCTACTGCCATATTTACCACCCTTCCGTTAGTACTCTATACTTATGTTTATAATGGTTCCATTGATAATTTCCACTTTCACAGATGTCTCTTTATAAACCGTCATCCGTTTAATAATGCTTTCAAACAGTTCCTCATTAAATTCTGTCATGGTATTTATATCTGAGAGAGCCGATTTTAATTTTTCAGCTTTCAGCTTTTGATCGGCAACCTTTGATCCTTCGTAATAAAGCACAGCTCTTTTAAAAATCAGCTCTGCAAGTTCTGGACTTGAAAATTCACCGTCTTGCTCGAGTTCTTTAATTCTGTTTTCAGTCTGTCTGAGTTCACTGTTCATTTTTGGTGGTTCTTGAGGTGATATCTTTTCAAGCATCTTTTTTTGCTTGATCAGTTGGTTGGTTGCTTCTACAAAGGTGCTTTTTAGCTCATCTTCAGTGAAAAAACTGTTTCTGCATAAAACTCGGTTTTCAAAAATATAGTTTCTACATTTCCACTTGATTTTCTCCGAAGGCTTGCCTGCGTGTTCGACATACTTTTTATAGGTTTCTCCGCATTCACCACACTTGATTTTTCCACCGAAAATGCTTTGATTTTTCATCGCATTAAATTGCTGTGTTCTGCCAAGCTTTATTTCTACAGCTGCTCTCATGTCCTGGGCTTTTTTATAAGTAGCCTCATCAATAAGCCTTGGATAGAACTCATCCCCTTGATATTTGACATTCTGTAGTATCTTGCCTACTGAACCATGATTCCAATTGGGTTTCATATTAGCATTGAGGACACCTTTGTCTGAAAGTTTTTTCGCTATGGCTTTTAATGATATTTCTTTGATATAGTCTGTAAAAATTGCTTTGACT
Organism: Firmicutes bacterium HGW-Firmicutes-1; assembly: GCA_002841625.1. Taxonomy (NCBI): domain Bacteria; kingdom Bacillati; phylum Bacillota; species Firmicutes bacterium HGW-Firmicutes-1. The sequence goes on from PHAG01000021.1 coordinate 20,490, forward strand.
ATTTGGGCTTGCTCTTCATTTACCTCAATCTGACCATTTACCATTTTGTATCCCATGGGCATATGTCGCTGCATCATGTATCCTCACCGCCTTTACTGATACGCTCTGTTAATTTAAGTCCATTGATCAGCTTGAAAGTGATGGTCCCGCTTTGTCCTATGAGCACCTGATCCACTGTGTGGGTAAGTAAGCTTTCATCATAGCTATCCATAATCTCAGGATTATGTTTGATGATTTCAAGGAGCCTTATGGTCCCCTCAATCTCCTTTTCAAATCCGTTTGAATCGAGGAACCCATTCCTCTTTTTCTTTGTTTCTTCAATCTCGATATTTAGCTCATTTTGCTTTTGTATAAAAAGAGCAGAGTCCATATATCCCTTTTGCACCACTCGGCTCAGGATATGGCTCTGCTCAGACAGTTCCATAATTTTATGATTTAAGTTTTCGATATCGTTTTCTTGAGATTTACAGGTTCTCAGATTTTTTAGGGAGTCTAACAGTGGTATTAGGATATAGGTATAATTACTGACTAGCTTGTTCCACATGTTAAGATATGCGCTTTTGATGATATCTTCCCGCATACCCTTCGTCCTGCATTCTTCCTTGTTGTTAAGATGATTTATACAACTCCATTGGATTTTTTCAAAAGGTTTTCCGATGTAAATCTTTTGCCTTCTAAAGGTTCCACCACATTCCTCGCAGATGATTTTGCTACTTAGCTCATATCGATTCTGATACTTTCCGCTGTCATCCATGCCCATCTGCTTTCTGCGGTATTCATAGATTTCACGAACCATTATTCCTTGTTCTCTGGTGATAATCGGTTCATGATTGTCCTTAATAAAAAACTGAGGCATCTCTCCA
>PHAG01000022.1:0-3395 GCA_002841625.1 Firmicutes bacterium HGW-Firmicutes-1
GACAACCTTATCACCCTTCATCAGCGTGAGTTAGATAAGCTTCAAAATATAAAAAAATCATGCCTCCAAAAGATGTTTGTATAAGTTTTACACAGTTTAATTAGAAAGGAGTCTGTCTTGTGATATTCAATAAAGAATCCGATTTTGAACAAGCACTCATAAGAATATTGACGCAAAAAGGTTGGGAAAAAGAAGTGTTTAAAAACCCATCTGAGAAGGAATTAATTAAGAACTGGGCAAATATCCTCTACGATAACAACCGTGGCATTGATCGCTTAAATAATTACCCGTTGACTGATGGCGAAATGGATCAAATTATAGAGCAGATTACAGCGTTGCGTACACCATTAAAACTGAATGGGTTTATAAACGGTAAAACCGTTTCTATAACGCGAGATAACCCAGATGACAAACTTCATTTTGGAAAAGAAATTAGTTTGAAAATATATGATCGAAGAGAAATTGCTGCAGGACAAAGTCGCTATCAAATTGTTCAGCAGCCTAAATTCCCTACCAAATCTAAAATTTTGAATGACCGTCGTGGCGACATTATGCTGTTAATTAACGGTATGCCTGTAGTTCATATTGAACTTAAACGTAGTGGTGTCCCTGTTAGTCAGGCGTATAATCAGATTGAAAAATATGCAAATGAAGGAATCTTCTCAGGCTTGTTTTCTCTTGTTCAGATTTTCGTAGCTATGAATCCAGATGAGACAAGATATTTTGCCAATCCGGGTCCCGATGGTAAATTTAATACTGATTATTATTTTCGTTGGGCCGATTTTAATAATGAGCCTATAAATAACTGGAAATCGATAGCATCATATTTTTTGTCTATTCCGATGGCTCACCAATTGATAGGTTTTTATACTGTTGCTGATGATTCAGATGGAATATTAAAGGTTATGCGGAGCTATCAATATTACGCTGCGAATGCAATATCTGACAAGGTATCAAAAACAAAATGGGAAAACGATGGACAATTGGGTGGTTTTGTTTGGCATACAACTGGTTCAGGGAAAACAATGACCAGTTTTAAGTCTGCACAACTTATTGCACATTCTGGAGATGCCGATAAAGTAGTTTTCTTAACTGACAGAATTGAACTAGGCACACAATCACTTAAAGAGTATCGTGGGTTTGCTAATGATAATGAAACCGTTCAGGCAACTGAAAATACGAATGTTTTGATTACAAAACTAAAAAGCACGAATCCTTCTGATGTGTTGATTGTTACTTCTATTCAAAAAATGAGCAACATAAAAAATGAAGTTGGTGTGAACTCACATGATATAGAGACTATAAACGGCAAAAGACTTGTTTTTATAGTAGATGAAGCTCATCGTTCAACCTTTGGAGATATGCTGATTACAATAAAAGAAACATTTCCAATGGCAATTTTCTTTGGGTTTACTGGAACACCGATTCATGATGAAAACCAAAAAAGAATGAATACAACTTCAACTGTTTTTGGTAATGAGCTTCACCGCTACAGTATCGCTGACGGGATTAGGGATAAAAACGTTCTGGGATTCGACCCATACAAAGTGCTTACATTTAAGGATAAGGATGTACGGAAAGTTGTTGCCTTAGAAAAAGCAAAAGCTAGTACAGAAGAAGAAGCCATAAGTAATCCTGCAAAAGCGAAAATCTACTATAAATTTATGAACACTTCTAAAGTAAAAATGGCTGGATATTACGGCAACAACGGTAAATATGTCAAGGGTATTGAGGATTATATACCCACTATTCAATATCAAACGATAGAGCATCAAAGCAAAGTCGTCGAGGATATTGTTGAGAACTGGTTAACTCTTAGCCATAACAATAAGTTTTATGCCATCCTTGCAACTAGTAGCATTCCTGAAGCAATAGAATACTATCGATTACTAAAGATCAAAGCACCACATTTAAAAACGACTTGTCTATTTGACCCTAATATTGATAACGGAGGTGGCGTTGCATTTAAAGAAGATGGACTTGTTGAGATAGTTACCGATTACAATCTACGTTATCAACAAGACTTTTCCATTGCGACACATGGAGCATTTAAGAAAGACATTGCTTTAAGGTTGGCACACAAAGAACATTATAAATTGCTTGTAAGGACACCAGAGAAGCAACTGAATTTGCTTATTGTAGTAGATCAAATGTTAACAGGGTTTGATTCTAAATGGGTAAACACTTTGTATATTGATAAAATGCTAGAGTATGAAAATATAATTCAAGCATTCTCTAGAACGAATCGACTGTTTGGCCCAGAAAAGCCTTTTGGGACTATCCGTTACTATCGTAGACCACACACCATGGAACGAAATGTTAATGATGCAGTAAAACTGTATTCAGGAGATAAACCAATCGGATTATTCGTTGAAAAACTAAGCTATAACTTAAAGAAAATGAATGAAATCTATGCAGATATCGTTGAACTTTTTAATCGTGCTAGTATTCCAGACTATGAAAGGCTACCAACCGACACTACAGAGAGAGCTAAATTTGCATCCCTATTTAAGGACTTTAACAATTATTTAGAGGCCGCTAAGATTCAAGGATTTAGTTGGGAAAAAGATAAATATCCATTTAAAAAAGAAAATGGAAATCAGAAAGTGACCATTACACTAGACTTTGACAAAACTAGCTATCTCATACTGGCACAACGGTACAAAGAATTATCTTCTCCAGGCGAGGGAGGTGGAGGAAGTGGTGCTGATGTTCCATATGACCTTGTGGGATATTTAACAGAAATAGATACAGGAGTAATTGATGCAAATTACATGAATAGTCGTTTTGACAAGTATCTTAAGCTAATAAATCAAGGTGATGCAACTGGAGACCTAGTAGAGCAAGCTTTAAACGAGCTCCACAAAACATTTGCAGCATTGACACAAGAAGAACAAAAATATGCCAGTATATTTCTGCATGATATTCAAAGTGGCGATGTTATTGTCGAAAAGGATAAGTCTTTGCGAGATTACATTACTGAATATCAATACAAAGCAAAAGATGATCAAATTCGTCGCTTTGCAACTCTTTTAGGACTAGATGAAGCAAGATTGCGTGATATGATCAGCCTAAATTTAACAGAAGCTAATATAAATGAATTTGGTCGTTTTGATGAACTGAGAAAGTCGGTCGATAAATCCAAAGCGAAAGCATATTTTGAATCGCTTGATGGTGTCTCATTAATACCACCTAAAGTTAATATGAAGACAGACAAAATATTACGAGAATTTATACTTTCAGGTGGTTTTGAAATTTAAACGTCATAGCTTACTATAAGTCTTGATAAGTTTTCATCTTTATTCTGGGAGTAAAATGAATAAATATACCATTCTTATAAGAGAGTCAAGGTTTTTCCTTGGCTCTTTTCCTTTTACGTGGGAACAGCGTAAGTT
>PHAG01000022.1:3551-18810 GCA_002841625.1 Firmicutes bacterium HGW-Firmicutes-1
GACAACCTTATCACCCTTCATCAGCGTAAGCATGAATATTAATACAAAGCCTGTTTGGGAGAAATTTTATCGTTATCATTAAAATTTACACCAACTTGGGAACTGCGTAAGTTATGGGAAATAGTCGATGTTCGTGGTGGAAAAGATTACAAACATCTATCCGAGGGGGATATTCCCGTTTACGGAACCGGTGGATACATGCTGAGTGTTAATGAAGCACTCTCCTATAAAGAAGATGCAATCGGTATTGGGAGAAAAGGCACAATAGATAAGCCTTACATTTTAAAAGCACCATTTTGGACTGTAGATACGCTATTTTATGCTGTTCCAAGAGAAAATTATGACTTGGATTTTGTCTTTGATCTTTTCCAAAATATTGACTGGAAGAAAAAAGACGAATCCACAGGAGTGCCGAGCTTATCCAAAACTGCAATAAATGAAATCGATGTTATTGTGCCAAAAGAGAATGAGCAGAAAGTTGTTGGCGCATATTTTACCCGAATTGACAACCTTATCACCCTTCATCAGCGTAAGCCACAGATTAAATTAGGAGGTTATGTTGATGCTTAATGAAATTAAGAAATCAGACTTATTCTGTGAATATTATGCAAAATGGATTGTGGTGTATAAGAAAGGTGCTATACGTAAAGTTACAATGGACAAATATCTTATGACATTCCATTGGCTAGAGAAATTGATACCCAATCTAAAAATCTGTGATTTGACGAGAATTGCATATCAGCAATTGCTTAATGATTATGCTTCTTATCACGAAAGGCAAACAACAATGGATTTCCATCATCAACTTAAAGGAGCCATATTGGATGCAGTAGATGAAGGGCTAATTGATAGGGATCCCACAAGAAAAGCAATTATCAAAGGAAAACCGCCAAAAGAAAAGAAACTAAAGTATTTAAATCAATTTGAGCTCCATACTTTACTGACTACTTTGGAGCTTAAGTCAGAAGTTAATTGGGATTGGTTTATTCTTTTAGTAGCTAAAACTGGTATGCGGTTTTCTGAAGCTCTTGCTTTAACGCCTAAAGATTTTGATTTTTCTCATCAGACATTATCGATAAGCAGAACATGGGACTATAAGGGGGAAGGCGGATACCTACCTACAAAAAACAAATCATCGGCAAGGAAAATTCAGATTGACTGGCAAACTGTAATCAAATTCTCTGAATTATTGAAAGGATTGCCTGAGGATAAGCCAATATTCGTGAAAGAGAATGTGTATAATTCTACAGTCAATGATATCCTAGCTAGGCACTGTAAGAAAGCTAAAGTTCCTGTCATATCAATTCATGGTTTGCGCCATACTCATGCGTCTATATTACTCTTTGCAGGTGTTTCAATTGCGAGCGTTGCAAGGCGATTAGGACATGCAAGTATGACAACCACACAAAGAACCTATCTGCATATCATTCAAGAACTTGAAAACAAAGATGTAGATTTGGTTATGCGCTCATTGTCTGTACTGGCTTAAATAATAATAGTTATTCTGCAGTGGCTTGCGTTGATGAAGGGTGACAAGGCTACTACTTTACAAAAAACCGTCTTGCAATTACAACTTGAGACGGTTTTTATCTGTATCCAGAATTACTTTTATTCTGGAAAGTGTCAATGCTTTAAAGAATGCTTTGCCGAAGGTGAATGAGTTTTTAGCTTAAAATATTACAAAACTGAGCGATGCGATAAAGAAAGATATTAATAGATTAACTCATGTACTTTAATCACTATCCGTTTTAATGGACACATCTAGTGTTAATATGATATTATTATAGGTGTTATTATTTGGAATTATACTTATGAGGCGAGTTGCTAGTTGATGGGATTCGTTGAAAAGTATTTTGGATTGGTTTAGCTGATAACTATAAGAAGTGTGAAAATAACGAGGTGAATCCAAATGGCAGAAATAAAATATGAAATCATAGAAATGCTTGGTGTATTATCAGAATCTACAAAAGGCTGGACAAAACAGTTAAATCTCGTAAGTTGGAATGATAAAGAGCCAAAGTATGATTTGAGAGAATGGGATCCTAACCATGAAAAGATGGGTAAGGGTGTTACCTTGTCAAAAGAAGAGCTAGTCAAACTGCGAGATATTTTAAATAGCATGAATTTGTAAGAAGTGTATAGGACATTATGAAGGGCATCTGTGTAAGATAAGGATTTGTTTTATTTGGGTGCCCTTTTTTTATAATTTTTTAATGGAAAACATAATAAAGAGCAAGCGGAGGATTAACCATGCAGAATCTGTTTATAGGAAAATTTACAAAGAAAGATCAATATGATGGGAATTATTATCAGGTTAGCAATGAACGTGAAATTTCATGGTTCAATGGCTTAAAAGAAGGTGACTTTGTGCTACCAAGTCATGGTGGTTATTTTGGGAAGTTGTTGAAGCTAAAAACGTTTGAGAATCACGAGGGCTCAATCAATGCCGTTTTTGATGTTGTAAAGACATTTTCTCCAGATCTGACGCTTGCCGGAAACATCGTTTGCTGTAAGTATTTTGCTCCCGAAATGAATCTTTTAAATAAGGCAATTAAATCCACCAAAGGTTATGGATTTCACAAAATTGAACTAGAAGAAAGTTGCCCAAGCATCGATACTATAGATTTTGAAAAGGCGCAGAGAAGATTTCTCGTGATTTTGGATGAAATGATGACGAATATCAATTTTTTCAAACCTTCTGATCTGTGTGTTGTGATCAACAACTTAAATGATGCTGGTATTGAAGATATCCTTGAATACAACGGGCAAAAGTTTCAAAGACACAGTATCCTGTGGAACTTATATCAGGAGAAAGTTGACGGTGGAACTAAAAAATATTCTCTTCACCAATTGCTCGACTTTGCAGATGCTAAAAAAGATGCTGCACCCAAAAAGGAAAAGTATTTGAATGCAGTATTAGCAGCACTTGAAGTAGACAAGTATTTTGTTGCAGATAATGCGGTCGCTTTATATGACAACATTTTAGTGGGAAGAAAGCAATATACAGCAAAAGGTTCAAATCAGACTGGTGTGGAGTTAGTTGATGGTGGCGAAGACGAAGATTTAGATGAAAACTTATCAGCCTATAGCCAGTATGCAAGACTTATGGAATTTAATCCGAACATTATTTTATATGGGCCTCCGGGGACTGGAAAAACTTATGGGGCAATGAGAATCATCGAAGCGTTTGAATCGCTAAAAGGGAACCCTGCTTCATTTAATGCAGTTAAAGATCAAGGTCGAGCGCGTTTTATTACCTTCCACCAAGCTTTTTCTTATGAGGAGTTTGTTGAAGGGCTCAGACCTGAGACAGATGACAATGGAAATATAAAGTATGAAATCAAGCCAGGTGTTCTGAGAAGAATAGCAGAAGAATGTAAAATTCAAGCGCGAAAAGAAGGTATCAAGGATAATGTCTTAGCAGATACAACTGGGGAGAGCAAGGTCTGGAAAGTTTCGCTTGGAAGACGAAACATGGATGAACACATTTATAATACATTAAAGGCTAAAGAGGAAATTGCTATTGGATATGGTCCCGAGGAAAGCGTGATCGATTGGACCGATGAGCAAATCGATGAAGCGGATAAAAGTGGTATGTTAAAAACGCTCAGAAGCAGATTGCAAATAGGAGACATCATTTTTATTTTTAACAGCATCAAAACCATTCGACTCATTGGTATTGTTGTATCGGATTATTACTATACCGATGAAGACTCATTTGGCTATAGACATAGACGTAAGGTGAAGTGGATCAAAGACTGTGAAAAAGAGCCTGTAGATGTTTTTAAGTTAAACCAAGAAAAGCAACTCACTTTGTCATCACTTTATGAGTTGAAAATCAATTCTGCAGAAGCGTTGAAGCTTGTTGACGTGAAAGAAGATAAGACTGTTCAATCGAAGCCGTATTACTTGATTATTGATGAAATTAATCGAGGCAATATCGCTAAAATATTTGGGGAGCTCATTACACTAATAGAAAAAGACAAGAGGGACTCGCTGTCTTGCCTTTTGCCATATTCAGGACAAGAGTTTACGCTGCCTAAAAACATTTACATTATTGGAACAATGAACACAAGCGATAGATCTATAGCACTACTTGATACGGCACTTAGAAGAAGATTTGCATTTATAGAGATTGCACCGGATTCTTCATTGGTCGAAAGCAAAACACCAACTATTGGTGGAAATGTTTCTCCGGCAAAACTCATGAATGCTATTAATGAAAAAATCACAGAAATGATTGACCGTGACCATAGAATTGGACACAGCTATTTCTTGAGTGATGATCTCATTTCAAAGATGGATCTTTATCATGCATGGTATTATAAGATTTTACCGTTGCTCATGGAGTACTTTTATAATGAAGTATCAAAAGTTGCAGAGATAGTGGGCGATCGTTTCTTTGACAAGAAAACTGGAGAAATTGTGCCTCTTGGATTAAAAGCGAATGAATCAGGAATTTCAGACTTTGAAAGTGCCTTGATGAAGATTTATGAAAGAGGAAATTAGAATGTCTAGCGGTGTGATCACTTTATTTGAAGATAGAAAAACGAAGATAAACTTATCGCATTCTCAAATCAATGACATTCTTTTCTTCAAAAACCTTTTAGGCAGTCAGTGTATAAGCCTTGACTATGATGGTTCATTGCAAATCATGCATTATGTCGGTTTTATATCAAGGGGAACCACAAGAGTGCAAATACTTCCGAAAATTTATGAGAATGCAGGGATAAGTGGAACAGTCGAGATTAGAGAATCGACCAAAGTGCTTTACAATTTGCTCCGGGTATCTAATTATAATAAGGTTCTTCATTTGCCTGAGAGTTTCAAATCTGGTTTAGAAGAAATTGACCTATTAGAAATATTCATAGGCATTTTCGCTGACCGAGTCTTTAGAACTTATTCAACAAAAATGAACCGTGAGTACTTAGAAATTGAGGAAAACAGTTCTTTTGTTAAAGGTAAAATCAGCTTTACAAAAACCATGAAGCATAATTTACTCAGAAAAGACCTTCATTACGTGAATTATCAAAGTTTTGAGCACGATAATGTTATTAATAACGTAGTTAAAACAGTTGCAATCAGGTTGATGGAATATACTCGGGATGCCGAGAATAAGAAAAATCTTAAAAAGGCACTTATGTTCTTAGACGATGCGAAACAGATTGAGCTGTCTTTATCACTGATTCAATCTGTTAAGTTTACAAGACTGAACATGGAATTTGAATCGGTGTTCAATATGGCAAAGATGTTCTATTTGAACCTACAGCCAGAGAATTTTGCTGGAGATGAATCAGTGTTTTCATTTTTAATACCAGTTAATGACCTATATGAGCATTATCTGTATAAACTATTTTCTGAAATAGATGGTTACCAAGCAAAACATGAAGATGTTCGTAGCTTTGCTCGTGCTGAGGGCGGGAGAAATGTACTAAGAGTTAAACCAGATATTTTGATTTTTATAGACAATGCAATTGCTCTCGTAGCAGATGCAAAATATAAGAATCCTTGTTTTAATAATGGGCTATACACAAACATCAGCAGAGAAGATATATATCAGGTTTTTGCATATTCCAAAGTTTATGGGGTTCAGAAAACGGCACTCATTTATCCACTATTTGATGATATTCCAAGTCCCATAAGCCGGGTTGTGTTAAAAGATAACGATGGTGAAGTGGAGCTTAATATCCTGTGTGTGGACATTAAGAACAACAATTTCGAAGATGTAAAAGCGCAGCTGAAAGCAGAACTTCTTCAAGAATCCAGCGGATAAGAGGTGTTAAAAATGGGCAAAAGCTCAAATCAAAAATTGAAATTGCTTTATCTACTAAAAATGTTGAATGAAAAGACAGACGAAGACAATACCATGACAATCAACGACATGATTGCAGAGCTTGATCGTTACGGCATCACTGCTGAGCGTAAATCCATCTATGATGATCTAGAAGCATTAAGACATTATGGGCTTGATATAGCATCGCGAAAGTCAAAAACTACTGACTATTTCGTTGCGAGCAGATTATTTGAGCTACCAGAACTAAAACTGTTAGTAGATGCTGTCCAGTGTTCAAAGTTCGTCACGCATAAAAAAAGCAATGAGCTTATCAAGAAGATTGAGAGCTTAGCAAGTCATCAGCAAGCACAATCGCTACACCGCCAGGTATACGTCTCAAATAGGGTTAAAACCATTAATGAGAGTATTTATTACAACGTTGATAGTATTCATGAAGCGATTGCAGAGAACAAAAAGGTATCATTTAAATATTTTGACTTTGACATCAAAAAAGAGAAGGTGTTTAGGAAAAAAGGAGACAAGTATATCGTCAGTCCTTATGCCTTATCATGGGATGATGAGAACTATTACTTGGTTACATTTTCAACTAAGTATAATGACTTTACGCATTATAGGGTTGATCGAATGAGTGAAATTGAACTAATTGAAGAGCAGAGAGATCCATTGCCGGATAAAGAACATTTTGATATTGCGGAATATACAAAGAAAGTTTTCAATATGTTTGGTGGAGAAGAAGTAATGGTGCAACTGCAATTCGATAATTCACTTGTAAATGCGGTAATTGATAGATTTGGGAAAGAGATTATGATTGGCAAAGGTGATGATGACAACTTTACTATTTGGATCAAAGTAGCGGTAAGTTCAACTTTCTTTGCATGGCTATCACAGTTTGGCAATAAGGTGAAAGTGCGTTCACCTCAGACGGTTGTGAATCAGTATAAAAATTGCTTAATGGAAATATTTTCAGTTTATGAGGATTAATCTAGATCCAAAAAAAATATTGTTAAATATGAGAGGCGGTACCGACTATGAGATTTACTTTAGTTTTTGAAAACAAACAGGAGGGCATCGGGGCATCTTACGATTTGCTTTTTGCACCTTGTCCAATTTGGGACGCTGCAGGTAATCACATTTTAAATTTAAACCCACAGGATCCTTACTTAAATTCAGGATGTGTGAAACGACTTATCGAGCAGGAGCATTTACAAGGTGTTGAAAAGTGCGTTCTTATAATTCATTCTATCGGTCATGGGGATGACAAGAGTTTAAAAACATTGAGGGCTGATCTGGATGCATTGGACATCAAATATAGTATTGTAGACTTTCAGGAATTAAATAATGGATGATGATTCTGAGGACATTAAGATGGGATTCTGACTCATGGTAGCGAAAAATGATTTAATGCCAAATATAGATTGGTCATTCTAAGAGCAGTTTGATGTATTCAAGTGAACCAGTAGATCATACAAGAACACGGTAAAAATCACTGTCCGTTTTAACGTACTTATTATTTGATACAATGTATAAAAACGGAGGTGTATTTTTATGTCAAAGATATCTACAAGTGCAGATACTAAAGAAATTGCTTTAACCATCTACAATGGTGGTTTTGGTGCAGTGAAAGAAAGTAGAACCATTCATCTTGATGGAGCTGATTTTGAACTTATCTTTGCTGATGTTGCTCAAATGATTGAAACAGATTCTCTAATTGTTCAAGGTATCAATGTTCTTGAATTTAACTATGACTTTGATTTAGTGGATCGAGATAAACTGCTTAGAAAGTATGTGGATAAAGAAGTTTATTTGAAGGATAGAAAAACTGGCGATAAAAAGCGATGCCGATTGTTATCTACTGAGGGCGGTGGTCGATGTGTTCTTGAAGATGTTGAGACCAAGGAAATCTATCTACATACCCAAGCAGAAATAGTGTTGCCATCACTACCGTCGGGACTCATTGTTAAACCAGCATTGGTTTGGAAGACAGATGGAAAGCCTTCCGAAGATGTTCAAGTGTCCTATTTAAGTGCCGGATTTAACTGGGTTGCAAATTATGTAGTTGAATTGAAAGACAAAACGCTTAACCTTATTGGTTGGGCAGAAGTTGAGAACAAGAGCGGCATGACCTTTGAAAATGCTAAAATCAAGCTAATTGCTGGAGATGTTAATCGAATCAAAAATAATGAAGATGAGAACGATACGAGATACTATGTCTGCGAATCGGCGGCTGCACCTCAAGCAGAAGAAAAAGCATTCTTTGATTATCATATGTATACGCTAAACCATGCTACAACGCTTAAGAGTAACCAGTCAAAGCAAATCTGTATCTTATCGGGTAATCATATTCCATACAAACAATATTATAAGCTGGATTTGCATGAAGAAAAGGCTGATATTATTATAGAACTCCAAAACTGCAAAGAAGATGGTCTTGGAATAGCAATGCCAAAGGGTAAAATTAAACTTTATAAAGAAGATGATGCAGATCACTCTCTCGAGTTTATCGGTGAAGATCAAATCGATCATACACCAAAGGATGAGCCGATAAAATTGTCCATTGGTAAAGCGTTTGATATTACTTATGAATACAACGAAGTAGATCGCAAAAAAAATGGTGGATTTGAGCATTACAAATATGAGTGTGTTATTCGTAATCACAAAGAAGAAGCAGCTGACATCATCTTTGAACCATATGTATGGGGTGCTTGGGAAATGGTAGAGTCTTCTCATGAGTATACCAAAAGAACAGCTACACAACTAGAATACCGAGTAAATGTGGCTGCTAACTATGAAACACTGGTACAATTTGAATACAAAATTGATAGACGTACCGAAGTCGTAGTAAAGAAATAGGTGGTATAGATATGGAAAACACAGTTGCTAAAAGATATGACAAATTGAAAGCACTGGTGGTTAATAGAAAGGTACAGTTTGACGCACTTGTGTCTTTTATGGAGGATGAAACTACTTGGCTGGCATCACCAGCGAGCACCAAATACCATCTTTGCACAGAAGGTGGACTGCTCGAGCATTCTGTTAACGTAGCAGAATGTATGTTGAAAATTCGGGCAGTGTTAGCTCCAGAAATCAGCGAGGAAAGCTGCGTAATCGTTTCGTTAATTCATGATTTTGGAAAAGTCGGAATGCCGGGTAAACCTCAATATCTAATAAACGAAACCACTGAAAATCAGCACAAGAGTGGACATAAGCCGGATCCACCGTACAGATTCAATAAGGACCTAACATATTTGAGTGTTCCTGTGAGAAGTCTCTATCTTGCTTCGAAACATGTTGAACTCACAGAACAAGAGGTACAAGCCATCGTTTATCATGATGGGCAGTATGTAGATGATAATCGATCAGTCGCAACACACGAAGAACCATTGACACTGTTGCTGCAATATGCGGATAGTTGGAGTGGGTTTGTGGTGGAAATGTAAATAACTATAATGAGTTGAGAGACGAAAGGGGTAAGAAATGGCATCAACTGTAATACAAGCATTTAATGAATTCTTGAAGGATATTGTTAATTTGGATTCAAATATAACAAAAAGAGCTATTAGTAGTCGTGATTGGTTAATGAATCAGATTGCCAATTTCAAGACAAAGGATAGTGATTTCCCAAAGTTGTACGAAGATATAAACATCAATTTTGGCTCATTTGCAAGGAAAACAAAGATAAGAGAATTGGATGACATTGATATTATGATAGGGCTAAATGCTCAAAAGTCAACATATATGACATATTCTGATAGAATTGAGATCGCAGTTTCAAGTGATGCTACAGATTTATTAAAATTGTGTCATTCAAATTCTACATCGCTTAACTCAAAAAGGGTCATTAATAAATTTGTTTCTGCCTGCTCAAATGTACCTCAATATAGCAACGCCGAGATTAAGCGAAATCAAGAAGCAGCAGTTTTAAATTTGAGTTCTTATCCATGGAGTTTTGATATAGTACCGTGCTTTATTACTTCTGAAGATTGTTATGGAAAGAGTTATTACTTGATACCTGACGGTAATGGTTATTGGAAGAAAACAGATCCGAGGATTGATAAGGAAAGAACGACTCGGATAAATCGAAATCATGATGGTAACATTCTTCAAATAATTAGGATGCTAAAGTATTGGAATAGAAGAGCAACAATGCCGACTATGTCATCATATTTGCTTGAGACAATGATACTAAACTATTATGAGGGGCAAAGCTCAAAGGCTAGCCAATTTGTAGATGTTGAATTTCCAAAAGTAATGGCCTATATATACAATAACATTACGGGGAACGTTGATGATCCAAAGGGCATACAAGGAAACATCAACAGTTTGACTTATGATGAAAGGACTAGAATTAAGAACAAAACAGCGATAGACTACAATGTAGCCATAGCTGCAAGCGAATTAGAACAAAACAAGGACATGAAATCTTCAATCGGTAAATGGGGAGATGTATTTGGGAGTGAATTCCCCAAATATAATTAGGGGGATGAGTGATTGAGTATTAATTTAAGACAGAATAGTGAGTGGAATCTTAAACGCCTCGCGGCACAAAGGCAATTATATTCAGAAGCAAAGCAAGTAATGATAATTCAATTTGTTTTAAGTGGAATTTTCACGGTATCATTAGCGATTTTAGGGAATATAATTGATGAAAAGTATCTTGTTTATACTGTGTTTGCTGCAAGCATCATTATTGTTCTTGATGAGCTTCTTTTATCAAAGAGAATTGACAAAATAAAGGAAGAAGCTGCTAAAATTCAAGAAGAGTTTGATTGTGATGTATTGCAGTTGCCGCATAATGATATCAAGTTTATAAATACCTCAATGTTGGAAATAATACAAGAAAAGTCCAAACTATATATTTCAAAACACAATAATTATGATACTTTGTTAAATTGGTATCCTGGAATTGATGAAGCGGATAACAGATATTACGGTTTGATTTGTCAAGCTACTAATTGTTGGTGGAATCAGACTTTAAGAAAAAAATACTCGGAATTTTTATCAATAACTCTCTCGGCGGTATTCCTGGCATTATTATTTATAGCTATTATCAAAGGGATTACAGTAGCGGTATTTATTATGTCAGTTTTTTCACCTATACTGCCAGCTTGTGTCTTGGTTTATAAATCAAATAGAGATAACTGTAAAGCAATAAGCAATTTAAACCATATGAAAGGAAAGCTTGATGAAATCATAATAAGAATTAAGTCTGGCAATTCATATTCAGATGGACAATTGACTAATGATTTAAGATGCTTGCAAGATATGATATTTGAAAATAGGTCATCAAGTCCACTCATACCAAACAAATTGTACTTTAGGCATAGAAATAGGTATGAGGAGATCGCACAAGAAACAAACAAGGAATTGGTTAAGTCTATTCAGAACTTATAGTTAATTAAATTGGTTTCTACACAGCAAAAAAGAGCCAACGAATATGAAGGCTCTTTATTTTCGCAAAAAATCTGATTTTGCATCAATCAGGTTATTGAATTGATACCCTCTAGTATTCATAGAAGATATCTTAATGGCCACCAAATTTATATCAATCGATAAAGCTTTAGCAATTTGCTCAATATCATACCCATCATGAGCCAAAGTCAAAATCTTATCATCTGGCAAGAGAATCTCCGAAGCAAAAAGATTAGCTTCATACTCCGGCCGACTTTTCATATCATAGAGCATGAATTCCTGTAAACAGACTCTTTTGGCTAAATCTTGATGCAGTATATCATGCCCAAGCTCGTGAGCACATACAAGCGTTTTGGAGTAAGAGTCAAGTCCCTCATTTATGACAGCAAAACGGTTTTTCTTAAGATATTTATACATTCCTTTCAAACTTCCGAGGTCTGCATAAAAGACCTCAACTCCAATGGCTTTGCACAATTCAAACGGATCCCGTGTATCATATTTTTTAATAAGTTCATGAGCGACAGTCTGAATATAATCTCTATTTGGCATGATAAATTCACCTCCCCCAATATAACAAGTTTAACAAACGAACTATCCCGAAAAACGGACAGTGACTATTCATTAGGCTCGCTGTTTTTTTTGTATTTTTTGGGGGTGTATTTTTTATTATTATCTTTTGCCTTCCAATACATCTCTGTAATGGCTCTAAATACTTTGTCCTTGTCTTCTTCGCCCAGTTCGCCACCTGCAAATAGTCCGCCGAGTTCTTCAACAAGCAATTTAGCATCTTTTTTCCCACGTGCGCCATACTTAGATGCTGCTTCTACAATAAAATTGTCTTCTTCTTTCATGAGTTCTTCGATTGTGGTGCTTAAAGCAACGCATAGCTTGTTTAGAATAGCCACATCTTTTGGATAACGTTGATTGCTCTCATAGTTCTGAATAGAACGCAATGAAAGTCCGGTTTGATTAGCTAACTCCTGCTGACTCATTTCTGCCAAATTCCTGAGTTCCTTAATTTTCTCACCAAACAACATGACTATGACTCCTTCCTGATTTGTGCATTTAGAATGCAATAATGGTCATAATATTCTGATTGACACAGAACATACGTTCGAGTATAATTTGATTATTGAATATGCAACTTCGTTCGTAATAAATATATCACTACTTGTTGCCCAGAGTCAACATGAAATAAAAGGAAGGATTGATGCCATGAGAAAGGAAAGCAGAGTAATGAAGCAATGTGGGTTAATATTTAAGGGCTTGAACATTGATCGTAATACTGTTCTGCATAAAACAAAATTGCTACTCAAGATATATAGACCCGTTGTTTGGTCAACATCAAATCGTGTTTTTGAAGTTTGTGAGAGTGCAGAAATGTATTGTAGTCGAACAATGGAGGAAGCGCTTGAGTATCTGGCGAACTACGCACCAGATAACGAACAGGAAAGATTTTCAGAGAGGGTGAAATCGCTCTTTGAAACACAATGGCTGATTTTGTTAATTGACAACACAATGAATAAAATTTATGGGTATCCTGATAATGGTCAACTGTATCATGAAATACTCAGTAAGCAATATTTGACCGTTTATAAATACACAGAGTTTGAAATGTTGGAGTTATTGGGGCTTGAGCGCAGTACATATTATGACAAAAAGAAAGAGGCTCTCGATTTATTTGCAATTTGCCTATGGGGTTATACTATCCCTTCAATGCGAGGTATGTTTGGCATTGGTGAGGGGTCACTTGAAGTACCCGATTTCTTTCAAGTCATAAATGACCCGACTAATTCCCGACTATAACCCGATATAGTTCCGACTAAGTCCCTACTGTATTCCGACAATGGACATGTTACACTGACTATGCTGGTGAATTATGGCATAAAATAATTGAATAACCTCAAAGCCAATTTGGTTTTGGGGTTTTTTAATGCCTGTTTTTCGAGCAGGAGGGACAAGCTCAGGTGGTGGTGATTCTCACCTCCTATTTTGTTGTTTACTATATGAAGGCTAGTAGAGCCGGGTCTAACAGAAATGTTATTCCCGGCTTTTTCTATGCTCATTTTTAGGAGGTCGCATGAAAAAGTCACTGCAAGGTTCGCAGATAAGATGCCGAGCTCCTCCGTTTTCTGATGTTGATGCAGCCAATTAGAAATCAGAAAAGGAGGAAATACAAATGGCAACAATGAAAAGAATTCCAAATTACAGAAAGATGTATCCAACGGCAAGTGAAGAGGTGATTGAAGTGTGATGAAACCAAGCAAGTCGCTTTTTTTATTCCAAGCAGGGAGGATTCGCTAGAGCGCTTGATTGAAGCAGAAGAACAATTTGTAGACGAAGAAACCAATGTTGAAGATGAGGCAACTAATAAGGTCATGATCCAAAAGTTAAAAGCATCATTAGGTCTTTTAACAACTGATGAATACGACTTAATTCTAGCTCTGTTTTTTGAAAACAAATCAGAACGTGAATATGCTCAAATTAAAGGCGTTTATCACAATGCAATCCATAAAAAGAAGCTTCGTATTCTAGAAAAATTAAAAATATTTTTAGAAAAATAAAATTTTAGGGTGTGCAACCTCCCTTCTCATCGTGGAAGTAAGTGAGGGGATCTTTTTATCCTCACAAATGCACCTTGAAAATTTCATATCCGATTTCATAAATACGTTAGCTGATGAGCCTGAAAAGGAAAAGCGACACGGTTAGATGCGCGAAGACCACCTGTAAGGTCAGAACAGATCCATGCAAATGGATTTTTTCTCTTGGGAGAATTTTTCTCTGATTTTATAAATGTGGCCAACAATAAAGGTGCGAGCGGGCCCGTCTGATCCAGAAACAGAGAAGTGGAGCAAATGTTCCAGACAGTTCAACTGTTTTGCCATAACCTCATCAGCCTATAATGATACTTCTGCCCAGCCACAGACATCGCAATGGGGGTAGCCTGCGGAGATCCCGGAGGAGGTGAGAATCCTATGATGAGATGAACTGGTCTCAGTTTATGAAAACGCCCTAATGTCGTAAAAGACAGTAGCGCTAGGAATTTGTGTAAAATACAGTGCGGATGAATCAAAGAAAACTGACTTAATGTCAGAACCCATGGGGATTACAGAAGTCTATCGACTCACTTTTCTTCTGGCGTTTGTTTTACTAATGCCAGGAGAAAAGTAATCCCTATTATTGTGATATTAAGAAAAATTGAAGAGCGAAAGGAGCAGAAATATGGAAAGTGATATGAAGAAAATAGCCACCGATACAGCAAAACTACATGGCATGACAAAAGAACAATCCAAGTGTGAAGTTCAATATAAGATGGCTCAAAAGATGTTAGACATCCTGCTCCGAAGAGGGATTGTAACCGAGGAAGAACGCAAAAAAATAGATGAATTGAACCGCCAATCCTTCTCTCCACAGCTTGCCAAAGTATATGTGTAAAAACACTTGCTTTGTACAGTGTGTTGGAGTAATGTGTGTTGCTAACAGGGGATGATAGTCCCAGAAAGGAGGAAAACGCATATGACAAAAAAGGTCACTAAGATTGAACCAGTCAGGCAAAAGGTGATGCACGAATTAAGACCTAAAAAGCGTGTTTGTGCATACTGTAGAGTCAGTACGGATTCCACCAAGCAACACACGTCCTATGTTGCCCAAGTAGAGTATTATAAGAGCTATATTGGCAAACGTGAAGAGTGGGAATTTGCCGGTATCTTTGCTGATGAAGCAAAAAGCGGTACACAGGTCAAAAGCCGTGACGAATTCATCCGAATGATGAAGGAATGTGAAAATGGGAATATTGATATCATCGTCACCAAATCAGTCACTAGGTTCGCCAGAAATACCATAGACAGCATTGAAGCCATAAGAAAGCTAAAGGCACTCGGTGTCACCATATACTTCGAAAAAGAGAACATCAACACCATGTCTGAGCAAAGTGAACAGATGCTGACAATTTTAAGCTCGATTGCACAGGGAGAATCAGAGAGTATCTCCACTAACAATAAATGGGGAATACAAAAAAGATTCAGGGATGGTAGCTATAATCTCACCTGTGTGGCT
>PHAG01000023.1 GCA_002841625.1 Firmicutes bacterium HGW-Firmicutes-1
TTTTATTAAGCCTTGCTCATAGTTTAAATCTGCTCTTGAAAGCGCATTGTTTTGCAAATATATAAAGGTTTCAGAGAACTTACGCTGTTCCCAAGCATCTGTAAATCCTCTGAAGCGAATTGCAGGTTTTTTATTTTCTCCCATACTACTCACCCCCGAGCAGCGTCTTGAACTCGCTAAGACCTTTCATATCAAATTCATCTCCCACTAGTTCGTCAATCATTTTACACAACAACTGTTCTGTTTCTTGAATTTGAGTTTCTACCTCAAAAAATGTGATCGCATATTTATTTTGCATGATTTGAATTTTGCTAACTAAGCTATCAACAACAGTCTCAGGTAGAGTGTGTAAATTTTTAACTAAACTTTCAATCCATTTTTTATCTAGAAGTTCATATACTTCTTCATCGGAAAGATTTTCGATAGTTGCCTTTGTTAAAGTATGAAGCTCAGCACTTTCTTTCTTAATTTGAGCCTTAAGCTCTTTTTCTTCTTTTATCAATTCATCTGCTCGAATCAACTTATTTCTAAATTCAATTGATTCTAATGTGTCAGTCTCGGCGTTTAACTCTTTCAGTTTTTTAAACACTTCTTTAGCAACAAAGGTATCGTTAGAATCATTGAGTACATCAGTTTCTTTTTCATCTTCTGTCATTGAGTCAATAATTTCTTCGTATACAGAGGGAATCTCTGATAATCTATTTTCTTTCGCTTTTAATGCATCATAATCCTTTTTTAAAAGAGTAGTTTGTACAAGTTCAAAAGGAATGATATGACCTACATAACCTTCTTGAACTTCTTGATCTTTGCCTTCTTTTTTCTTGATTACTATATTAGGATCAACTTGCTTAGTTGCTTCGAATCCTTCAGTTTGAATGACCTCTAGATCTATAGCAATCTTTGTCCATTCATTATCCAATATTTGATATGCATCATATCTGTCTATTATTGGAAAGTTCTTTAATCGCTCGAAAATATTTTCACTAAGTACCGTTTCTTCTTTTGAAACTGCAACCTCATTCATTTTGTTTAGAAGTTCTTCTCTAAGATATGGAGTAAAGCTCTCAAAAGCACTTCGAAAGGCGTCTTCAAAAGCAATAACGTCAGTATGATTTTTAATTGTCATCTTTATTTCATCAGTTGCTAACTCAGCATATGGAGTGTCACTATTTAAAAACAAGGTATCTCTAAGCGTGGGAAATGTTTGCCAAAATTTATGGAGTGTTTCAATTTCTGATTTTGGAATACCGCCAAACATGGTTGCGTATATATCCCATGTGTCCGCGCTTTCAGAAGAGTCCACATAACGAGGAATATTAAGGTTATATTCATTACTACGGATTTCTTCGCGACTTACAATTTTTGAAAATTTATCCACGGATTCACGAGCAATAACCACATCTGAAATTCTCTTAATATCAGATGCCCTCAATTTATTATTTTTACCCTCTTTAATAAAACCTCTAGAAGCATCCACAATCAAAACATCAGTGTTTTCACGTTTTTGCTTAAGAACCATAATAATTGTTGGAATACCTGTTCCGAAAAATATATTCGAAGGCAGTCCAATTATCGCATCAATATGATTATTCTCTATTAGGTTTTTACGAATTGTTCCTTCTTCACCTCCACGGAACAATACACCGTGTGGGAGAACAATCGTCATAATTCCGTCTGGTCTAATATGAAACAGATCATGCAATAAGAAAGCATAGTCTGCTTTACCTTTTGGAGCTAATCCAAAACGAGAATATCTTGGATCATTTTCTTTACTAGTAGGATCCCAAGGTTGTGAGTATGGTGGATTTGATACTACTGCGTCTACATATAATGGATCATATGTATTTACAGGATCGTTCTCATCAAAGTAAGGCCAGTCTTCCTCTAAGGTGTCACCGTTACGTGTTACTATATTGTAAGGTTCAATGCCACGCATAACCAAGTTCATTCGTGTTAGGTTGTAGGTGTTTTCTTTAAGTTCTTGGGCGTAGTATTTGATTTTATTTTCATCATCGATATATTTTGATACGCAGTGTCCTATATTAATTAATAATGAACCTGAACCACTTGTTGGGTCATAAATTCTAATTTCACTTCTACCTTTCAGATGACTAGCGACGATTTCAGACATCAATAATGAAACCTCGTGAGGGGTATAAAATTCGCCGGCTTTTTTACCTGCATTAGCTGCAAACATGCTAATGAGATATTCGTAAATAAAACCAATAACATCATAGTCTTGTTTGCCATCCATAGGAATGTCTTTAATCAGCTGTAGTAACCCACTGATAGCTTTTGTTTGCGCACCTGAGCTGTCCCCTAGTTTGCTTAATCCAGTTTGTAAGGTATCAAAAACATCTTCAAAAACTTTTTTGTGTGTTTTGTAAATCAAACGACTGAATGCAGAAAGAGCATCTCTCACATTTGATACATCAAATTTATTTCCCATATCAAGCCAAGTAGAAAACAAATCCTTGTAAGCGATGAAATACCCAACACCTTTTTGGATGTATTCCACCATCTCCTGATCCTCTTCTGTAATAGCCTTGATGTCATCGTCAGTAAAGTCATTTGCTTTTAAAAACTTCACTTCTTTATCTGATAGGTACTTGTAAAAGATGAAACCTAAAATATAATCCTTGTATTCGTTCGCTTCTATTTTTGAACGCATTCTATTTGCAGATTCCCATATCTTTGTTGCAAGTTGTTGCTTATTCATATGTTTTTATTTCCTCCCGTCAATGTTAATCTATGTGCAATTCTTAAGGGTGTTATTTAACATGATTAATTTCTTCTGGTAAAATATCCATGATATCGTCCAATGTACAATCAAGTGCCCTACATATTTTCACAAGCACATCTGTTGTAACATTATCACCATGGTTCAATTTGTTGATGGTATAATGACTTATGCCAGCAGCTATTTCTAAGTCTTTCTTTTTCATATCCTTATCTATAAGCTGTTTCCAAAGTTTTTTGTAACTTATTGCCATCATTTATCCTCCCTATTCAGAAATAAGCAAAGCACTAATAAATTATATCACAGCAATAAGTTCATTACATTATAAAGTTAGTGTTCGATGTGTTTTTATATTAAAAAGAGATTTTTTATTGCTTTAACAACACAAATTATTATGCATCACACACTTTGTGTTTAACCAAAACATTTTTATAGTTTATATAGTTTATTTTTAAACATTGGTGGTCATTTATTATTATAAAGTATAACAAGTACGGTAAAACGGACAGTCGCTTTAATCAGAATTTTGTAATAACTGAAACTCTATCTTTTTTCTCTGCTGTTAAATTAATTCTTAAAGTGATTCCTTCTGGGCAGTCCATCATGAACCCCACCTCAGTCCACGAAAAAGGCATAGATTCCCCTTGGCGGAAAACTGTAGATTTTTCGTGAACATTCATATTTCTATTTTAAAAATACCCGTTATGTCGAGCTCAACATAACAACTTACCGAACATAATAGCGATTTGAAGAATTGCTGCCATTCTCCCTATAGCGGCATTCCTTTCGAAGCAATCCACACTTCAACAAATCATCTAGAGCTCGTTTTACTGTACTGACAGACATTGATGTATCTCTGGCAATGGTTTTTATGGCTGGCCAACATTCACCTTCAGCATTGCTTCTGTCTTTCAAATACATATATACTGATTTGGCTCGAGAGGATATTTCTTCTCTGTATAAATTCCCGAAGAAACTCAACCGTCTCACCTCCCTATGTTCTAATGATTGTTTTACTCTTCACAGCAGATTCATCGCTTGGATCCATCACAGGAGAATGAAGTGTTCCGCCTCGCTTACCAGTTTCAGTATTCTCATCAATAGCTACATCATCAACATCCAATGCCATGGTATGCCTCACGATGTTTTCTTCAAGCTCCTCTTTATCAGCGTAGTACACTTTACGATGGGACTTCTCCTCAGTTTCATATATCTTTTCAAATGTAATTCCCCAGTCCAAAAAAAGTTTCAGCTTTGTTTTCATTGGATGTACACCCGTTTTCATAACAACAAAATTTCCTTTAGGTAATGCTTTTAATTCATCCGCTGTAAGTAGTGGTCTTTCTATCATCTGTAGACTCTGAGACGGATCATTTTTGCCTCGACTAATGCTGCCACTCATAACCGTTCTGCTACCAAGAGCCTTAGAGAGCACCTGTGCCGTTTCAGAGTTTGGCGCAAAGCCACCGAAGATTGTAAGCTGACAGTTGTCTGTGATAATTTGACTGCCTTCTTTTCCATAATTTCTATCAAGCTGAGCGAATGACTGTATTATTGGAATCACTGATATCCTTCTCGAACGACCAGCAGATAGCATCATCTCAAAAGATTCAATCTTTGGAATTGTTCCGATTTCATCTGCATAAATCATCACTCGGTTAGGTAACTTGCCACCGTTTTCATCCGCTACGGTCAACATCTCACGATAAAACTGCTGTAAGAACAGCGACACCATAAAATACTTAGTGTTATCTTCTTCTGGGAGAATGAGAAAGATTGCTGATTTCTCGTTACAGAACGTTTCCGCATCAATTGCCGTGTCAAAGCAAAGAATCTGCTCCATCTCTGAGTCTAGAAATGCATTCAGTCGTGACAATACCGTTGAGAGTACAGATGCCATTGCTTGTTCTGCCGAATTGAGAGCTGCGCCTGCAAACCACTTTGCCTTATGAGTAGGTGGTAGTTTATCCATCAAGAGTTGAAATTGACTTTTTCCTTTGATCTTGCTCGGTGCCATGAGGTCTTGCACCATTTTAAAAACAGAAATGATATGTCGCTTATCTACTCGTTTGCCATCTTCAATTGTTGTTGGGAGAAATTCTGCAATTAGAAGAATTACAGATGTGAGGAGCCCTTCTGCTGCATCATAGAAGAAAGCATTCTGCCCCATGGCAGCATTGTTTCCATCGGTTGAAATGATCGTTTTTGAAATGATTTTCGCATACTTTTCTGCCTTTGCTTTTGCTGAATAATTACTGCTATCTGCTCGGTACAAATCCATGTACTTGTTGACTAAATGGAGAAGATTATTCCCATCACTTCTGGTTGGGTTACGCAGATCAATGACCGCAATATTATAGCCGTAGCTCTCCTTAGCTATCATCCCATAATTTCTTGCAAGGTCACCCTTGGTATCTGTTGTAATGAATGACATTCCACTGGCACAGGCATATTCTAGATTCGGATATAGAAAATATGCCGTCTTACCAACGCCTGCTGCACCAATCATTAAACAGTGGACATCTCCAGGATCCACAAGACCTGTCACCATGTTATTTGATTCTTTGCATCCAATTATTAATCCTTGCATCGGATTGCCTTTTTCATCAATTGGCAGGTTAATACCTTGTCGCCACTCTTTAACCTTGAATGGTATGTGATGATAAGTACTTTCAATTTCCTTTTTCGATGCGAATCTTGCGACACCATGCTGTCCATCTCCAACAGTTTTGGATTTGATACCGTTTAAGGTATAGTAATGGGCTAGTAATGACAGTCCGCCGATAACTGAGAACATTACGGCTGCAGCTGCTATTAACATATATACTTGAGAATTCATTTTTCACATCCTTTCATAAAAATGAGGCATGGGATTTCTCCCACGCCTCATAATTTCATGCCATATTAAGTGATTGAGTCTGTATCTGCTTTTGCACAAGAAGTTCTAGCTTAATTGTAGATTTCAGAAGGATTAAAGCAACTTTCTGAAATCCAATGGCATAGCTCAACACTTCTTTTTCATCAATGGCTTCTGCACTCATTTTTATTCTAGAAAACTCATCGTATACTTCAGACAATTTAGAATCCCATCGGCTCCGATTTTGATATGCACGAAACTGTTCACTCATACTTTGAATGATTTCTTCTGCCGTCATCTGATGACCTAATTGCCGATGTTCTTTCAATGCTAGACATAAAAAAACAGCTGTTGCCAACTTCATGGCTTCAGCTTGATTTTCATTGTTTATTTGGGCTTGCTTCAGGATGTCTTCACCATCGGAATACCCTAGATTCATCGATCCCATATCTTTTACAAGAATCAGTATTTCTTTGCACAGATCATTTTTCAATCGATGTTGTGGGTGTTCCTCAGACGGAATCGCAACTAAGTTCTGTTTAGCTCTTAAGTCTTCATTCCAATCCTTGAAACAAGGCTGTAATTTGCTACAACTTTTATTTTTCTCAGCAAGCATGTCTTCAATTTTCTCGCAAGCTTCAATCCCAGCCGCATCATGATCCAAGCACAAAACAACATGGGTTAGTTCTGTATTCCACTCAAGAGTTTTGAAAAGTGCCTGTTCTGATAAACCACAAAGTGCAAGGTAGCTATGTTTTCTCCAGCCCGATTCTTTATTCATTGTGATAAATGACAGTAGATCGATTGGAGCCTCAAACACATATAATCGATTGCTGTTTCCGATGTGATGAAAGCTGTAACGTGGATTGCTACTGTCGATATTCCCCTTGTAGCCTTTTCCTTCCGAGTAGAGCCCTCTTTTATGAGCATGCTTTGAAACGCCATTTTCATCGTAGCCCACAAACACGGCATTATGATATTCCTTTAATCCATCGGCAGTCAGCTCCTTGCTTTCATAAATAAGCCTTTCTTTGACAAAGAAACTCACTACTTCAGGATCTATCAATCTATGCTTGGTTAAATATGCAAATAATCTTCGCATGTCATTATTGCACGGCGGAAGTTTAAATGGTTTTTTAGTCTCTTGATCATTTTTTGCCTTAGTGTATGGAATGCCTTGCTCGCCGTTAAGAAGCATTGTAACCGCATCAGGAAATGTATGCCCATAGAAATATTGAACGAAATCTATCGCAAGTCCACCTTCCTTTGTTGCATGATCAAACCACTCATTCCCTCGCACAGTTACACTGTGGTTACTTTCAAGGCGCTTCTCTCTTCCGGAAGACAAAAGTGTCTCACCTTGCATTTTTAAAAATTCAACAAGATCTACGCTATTGGCTCTTTGCTTTTGATCTTCGGTAAAATGAATGTATGTCCCCATAATCCACCACCTATTGCCTTCTGGTTCCTATACGATGAAACGCCGTCCTTTTTACTGGACGGCGTTTCATGTATGGGTTAATGTTTAGCTTTTCAAAATTTCTATAGCTTGATTTTGATTTGGTTTTTCGATTATTCTTCATTCAACTTCTCCTCGTATAATAGGTTAGGAATCAAATATGGCTATTTCTTATTTCTGCAATAAACATTATCAAATTAGCATCTCATGATCCTTATCATTTCTTTTATGACCTTGCGCCACCTTCTTCTCCTTCAACTTTCTAAGCAGTTTACTATCAATTTTCATCCCATTTGAGTTCCTATGTGGTATAAGGTTCTCTTCAAAAATCTTTCCCATATGATTCAGCAGACGGGATACGACAAGTGCTACAGAAGGATCTTTGAACTTATCAATATTATCTAAAAAAAGTTTTGCATATTCGTTCCCTTGCTCAGCAGATAAGGTCAACCACTTGATTGCTTGGTCCTTATCTTTAGTAACATCTTTTCCAAGTAAATAGGTCTTTCCTAAAAGATACTGTGAAAATGGATTGCCAGCTTCCGAAGAGCTTGTTAGATAAAAAATGGCCCTATCAATGTTCTTTGGATTCTCCTTTCCTTGCAAGAACAACTTCCCAAGCTGATAACTTGCCCACTGATTTCCATATTCATGAGATATCTCAAAGCATCGAATCGCTTGGTGTATATTTTTAGTCATTACCTTACCTTCAAGAAAAAGTTTTCCAAGTAAATAGACTGCGGATGATTTAATATGTTTTGGTACTGAATCATCACTGTTTGTAACGGCACTCAGAAACTCGATTGCTTTTTTCAAATCTTCTGGATCAGGGTTATCCTCTTTAAAAACTATCTTTGCTAGTGCGAAGCTTGAATATACATTGCCAAGCTTTGCTGATTTCTCATAGTAATCTTTAGCTTTTTGCAAATCTGGCTCTGTTCCAATACCATTTTGAAGCATCCACCCCAAACGATACTGGATTTTATCATCATGACTGGTGTTCTCTAAGACTTCAAAACCACTGAAAGCTCTTTGAAAGTGATGTACAGATTTTGTTCCGTTTTGATCAGTACCAACACCGTCACGGTACATCTTGGCCACTTCAAAATCTGCATAAGGAAAATTTTGATTTGCAGACTTCAGGTATAGCTCAAATGCTCTTACGAGATTTTGTTCAACGCCTTGCCCTCGGTGGTGCAGTGCTCCAAGAGAATACTGTGCATATTTGTATTTCTTCTCTGCTGATAAATGAAACCACTCAGCTGCAATCTGATAATCTTGTTCCGTCCCAAGTCCTACGGCAATCATTTTACCTATGCGGTATTCAGTGTATTTCCAAGGTTTCTGTGCTTCCACTTCTTGAAAACCCGAAAGTGCTTTTACATAATATTCATGAGCAACCTCATGATTTTTTTCAACACCAAGGCCGTCTGAATAAATTCGCCCTATGTCATAAACGGAAAGTACATTTCCATTTTGCGCTTCTTCCAAAAGCAGAGAAAGTGCTTCACCAAAATCTTGTTGAATCTCCTCCGTGCCAAATAAATAATCACGAGCCAATTTGTATTCATCCGTCCATTTTACATATATGTTTTCAGAGGTTTCACTACTTACGGTACGGTCCATACTTCCTAATGATTCATGGTCAACTTCTTCTGGACTGCTGACAACAAATGATTCATTGCTTTCGAAGATCTCTTCTAGCAATTCGATATCATCTATTCCATCGAGTTCATTGATATCAAATGCATCCATCGAAAACTGATTAGCTTCAGCAATGATCATGTTCTTGATTGACTTGAATTCTTTCTGTTTTGAAAGTGGAAGACGCTCAGAGAACTCATCCATATAACTGTTTATCACTTCCTCCCGCATTTCGTACCACAGCTCGTAGGCTTTTGATAAAACCTGCTCTTTAGAGATTTCATCTATAAGCTCATCTACTATCGCTTTTAACCCGGAAGTAAGATATCCATATACTTTTTTGCCTGTAGTTGACTTGAGTTCTTGAGATAGGTTCAAAAAGAGTTCTTCAATCCTGGGATTGTTTACAGTGCCAACTTTTATTTCTTGAATGAGTTTAAGCATCACCTCACGACTTTCACTTTTAAGCTGATCGCGTCTTCGAGTCTGCTCTTCATAGATTAATTGCATCTCATTTTTAAAAATACTTTTTACAAGCCCAGACTTCATCTTTTCGATGCCTTTTTTCGTGAGGTAACCTTCTCTAGGGTTTGTCGAATAGCACACCATATGCACATGAGGATGATGACTCTCGTTATGAAATGCTGCATACCATCTAAAATTCTCAATCGGAATCTTCATCGACTCTGCGATTTCAGGAGCAAAATAAGAAAGCATATTGTGCCAAACTTCAGCACTATCAAATCCTGTGCGAATCGCATCTTCTCTTCTAAGTGAAATGATTGGAATCCAAATGTTGCCGGTATGATTACCCACTTCTTCCGCAATACGACTTAATACAATTTCATCATCTCCACCAGTGAATAAACCATGTGTTCCCATCCGCTGGACCCTTGGACGATTGGCAATATAGTCGATATAGTTTTTTCGCTGACCTATCTTATCGATGTTCTGTTCTAATGCAATTGAAATAAATTCTGATGCATTCTCAACTGTTTTATTTTGAGCGTAGTCTTCATACTCAAATAGATCCTTGGTTTCAGGAAATTCCTGAGTGAATTGACGAATCAAATCTTCTTGTTTCAAACTAGATGGAAGATTAGCCATAGTCTTCGATAATTTCTCAACGCCATTTCTGGTTGCCATGTAGGTCACTAGATTTGAAAGATGAGAAGCATTCTTCTTTCTGCCTCCTTTCAAATAAGGACATTTCAAAATGATTCTGGACATAGGTCACCTCTCATCTATTCTTCTATCCCTTGTTGAAACTTCACAGCATCTTCCATACTTATCCTCCCTTTAGTTTTTTTTACTTCATTGACACACCGTCCACGAAGCTTTCGCAAGTCTTCATCACCGATTTCAAGTCCAGCTGCGAGGATATTCATCATCATGGACATTTCAACCGACAAACGAAATAAATTATTAGATTGTCGATTTTCCGTTTCTTTTAGCACGCCTTGTATTGCACCGAGAATTATTTTTGAAAGATACATGGTGCTGTCCTGTGCACTTAAATATCCTATATAGAAATTTACTGCTTGCTCGACAAACTCTGTATGATTCCTCATGTTGTTGTTTTCCATTAGATTATTCATCTTTTCAATCATTTCTGGGTAAAGCCAAGCCACAACACGCTCCTTCAATTCACTCTTTTTCTCCAAATGTTGCCCTCCTTTCTTTCACAGCACCTCTTACAGCACCTAAATCTCAGGTGTTTTCTAGCCTTTGAAGCCATCTACAGCACCTTACACAGCATAATTGTCGTTTTACAGCACCTAATACTTCATTCGTGAGAATCCCTGAAACCTTTAGAATTGCGGTCGGCACTGCCGACCGCTGTGAGTGCAAGGTGCGGTTCACAGCACCTTGCTTTATCCCGCACCAGAATAATAATTAGAATCAGGCACGATTAACCCCTAATTTCGACTTTGATTTC
>PHAG01000024.1 GCA_002841625.1 Firmicutes bacterium HGW-Firmicutes-1
ACTTATCAGAAAAAATGCTTTTATCGACAGTCAGCGCACCAACTATAACTGGTGCTTATGTTTTGGATTTATTGGGACATTTTCACAAATAATTGACATCTTTTTTTTAGAGAATTGATTTTTTTTAATAATTTGTTCTGCAGCTTCATTATCCAAAATGATTGTAACATCTCTATGTAATTGTAAAATCGATGCGGGTACATTTGGAGATATTTCTCCAAATATTGTATTATAAATAATTTCCGCTTTGCCGCTTCCACTGGCTAATAGTAAGATTTTTTTGGAATCCATAATGGTACGAATCCCCATGCTTATAGCTCTAGTTGGTACTTCTTCTTTAGATGAAAAAAATCTGGAGTTTGCTTCAATGGTTTCATCATCCAAGTAAACCAAGTGGGTTCTAGATTCAAAATGCACGTTTGGTTCATTAAATCCAATATGCCCATTTACTCCAATGCCTAGTACTTGGAGGTCTATGCCTCCAAGTACTTGTATTTTCTCATCATAAGCCTTACACTCTTCTACTACATTTTCACATTCACCATTGGGAATGAAACTACGATCTTTAGAAACATTGATATGTTTAAAAAGTTTCTGCTCCATATAATAGGCATAACTTTGAGGATTATGTTTTTTTATCGGATAATATTCGTCAAGATTAAAGCTTCTAATTTCAGAATAATCAATTTGATCATTCTCATAGGCCAACACCATTTCATTATACATTCCTGCCGGTGTACTTCCTGTAGCTAGTCCTAAAGTACTATTAGGTTTGATAATAACTTGTGCTGCCACAATACTCGCAGCCTTTTTACTCAATTCTTGATATGATTCTGTTATCAGTATGGTTACATTGCCGATTTTTATTTTCATAAAGTTGCCTTCCTTTGTTAATAGTACTTCCTCATTGCTTAAGATTTTTTATTGGTCATAAAATCAATCCATACTGCAAATAAGAGAATGGCTCCTTTTATAATATATTGATACATAATTTCTACATTCAGTAAACTCATTCCATTGTCTAAGCTTGCCATTACCAATGCACCTATAATGGCGCCAACTATCGTACCTACTCCTCCAGAAGAACTAGTACCACCTATGTAACAAGCAGCAATTGCATCGAGTTCAAAAAGATTGCCTGCAGAAGTAGTAGCTGCATTCAATCTGCCTGTAAACACAATTGATGCCAATGCAGTTAATAGCCCCATTAATACAAAGATAAAGAAATTTACACGTTTAATATTTACACCTGAAAGTCTTGCTGCCTGCTTATTACCACCAATAGCATAAACATATCTACCAAACTTTGTTTTTTTAGTTGTAAAGGTAAAGATTAATACAATGCCTATAAGTAATAATACTGCATAAGGTATTCCTCTGTAACTAATCATGACCATACAAGGAATACTAATAACAGCAGCTACAAGAGCCATCCTTAAAATTTGAAAGGGCATTGATATAACTTCAAGATCATGCTTGATTCTGGAATTACGTTTCCTTAAATCAAGTATAATAAATAATATGATAAAGAAAATGCCGATTATAATGCTAGTATCATTAAAACTTGCATTTTTCAAAAACAGTTTTGGCACATATCCTTGACCAAGTGCCTTAAAACCTAGTGGAAATTCCCCTATTGTTGCACCTTTTGTTATGGCTAGTGTAATCCCTTTGAAAGCTGTCATGCTTGCTAATGTAACGATGAAAGCAGGTACCCCTCTATAAGAAATCCAAAATCCATGCCAGCATCCAACTAGAACACCACAACCAAGTGTGATAATAATTGTAAGTACTGGGTTCAAACCTGCTTTAGTCATAAGGGCAGCCGCTACTGCTCCTAGCGTTCCAGCTACTGAACCTACTGATAAATCTATATGCGTAGCCACTATAACCAAAACCATTCCACATGCAAGAAAACCAACTGTTACCATTTGTAGAAACAAGTTCGATAAGTTTCTAGAGGTTAAAAATATTCCTTCTGTAAGAAGTGCAAATATAATCCATATTGATAATAATGCAATAATCATTGTGTATTGTCTAATATTTTGCTTTATAGAATTTGAAATCATTTGAGTTAATGAAACTTTATTTTGAACGGCTTCTACGTTATTTATTGTTTCAACGTTTTCAGTCATTGTTTACTTACCTCCTGTTGCATAATAAATTACCTTTTCTTGATTGGCTTCTTTCCAAGGAATTTCTCCCGTAATTTTACCTTCATTCATTACTAATATCCTATCGCTCATTCCTAACACTTCCGGTAGCTCAGATGAAATCATAATGACACAAACACCTTGATCAATCAAGTTATTCATAATGTTATAGATCTCATATTTTGCTCCAACGTCTATTCCTCTAGTAGGTTCATCTAATATTAGAACCTTTGGCTCAGTCATTAACCATTTACCTAAAACCACCTTTTGTTGATTGCCTCCACTTAAATTTTCCACCTTTTGCTCTATAGAAGGTGTTTTAACATGAAGATTTGCTATGTACTTCTCAACTGCTTTTACTTCCTTGCTTTCATTGATCACTGACATATTAGACAAACTGTTTAGACTGGCTATAGAAATATTTTGTTTAATGCTCTGCATTAAAATAAGACCATTCCCTTTTCTATCTTCAGATAAGTAACTAATGCCTTCTTTTATAATATCTCTAGGATTTCTTTTCTTGATTTCTACTCCATCCAGCCATATTTCTCCCGAAACATTACTACCATAGCAACCAAATATACTCATAAACAATTCTGTTCTACCTGCACCCATTAACCCTGAGATCCCAAGTATTTCGCCTTTTCTAACGCTAAAACTCACATTATCTATTATTTTTTTATTAGGTATCTCCGGATCATATACAGTCCAATTCTTTATCTCCATCATCACTTCACTAGGGCTGTGTTCTACCCTCGGAAACCTTTGCGTTAATTCTCTACCAACCATTAAAGTGATAAGTTTATCTTCATTTAACTCTTCTGTTGCACGTGTAGTAACAGTTTGACCATCTCTCAAAACTGTAATGTTGTCAGCAATTTTAAATATTTCATTTAACTTATGAGAAATGTAAATACAAGTAACACCTTTCTCCTTAAATTCTTTTAAAAGCTTTAAGAGATTGTCAGTTTCTGCTTCAGTTAATGCAGAGGTAGGCTCATCAAGAATTAATAACTCTGTTTTTTTTGCAATTGCTTTAGCAACTTCAATAAGCTGTTGTTGACCTATGCCAAGATTAATTATTTTTGTATTTGGGTTTATATCTAAACGTACTTCCTTCAATACCTTTTTCGTTTCTACAAAGGATTGTTCCCAATCAATAATGCCTTTTTTTGATATTTCACTGCCTAAAAAAATATTTTCACAAACGTTCATTTGCTTAATCATAGCCAATTCTTGATATATGATTGATATACCTTTTTGTTCACTATCTTTAATGCTGTTAAAGGTTTGTACTTGTCCATTTACAACGATATCTCCACTATAAGTACCGAAGGGATAAACACCGCTCAATATTTTCATTAAGGTTGATTTTCCAGCCCCATTCTCACCAATTAATGCATGAATCTCACCCTTTTTAACTTTGAAGTTTACATTATCTAATGCTTTCACTCCAGGGAACTCTTTCGTTATATTTCTCATTTCAAGAATGTAATCACTCATAACACTCCACCTTTATTGAATTTTGGAACAGTGCCAGGCACTGTCCCAAGCTTCCAAATTCTTAATTTGTGTTCTCTAATTACGCCTATTTATTCAAATCTTCTTCAGATATAAAACCGCTGTCTATTAATTTTTCTTTGTAATTTTTTTTATCTACAACTACTGGTGTTACTTCAATTGACGGAATATCAAACTTACCATTGTTATTTACCTTTGTAGTTTTAAGTTCTT
Organism: Firmicutes bacterium HGW-Firmicutes-1; assembly: GCA_002841625.1. Lineage (NCBI taxonomy): Bacteria > Bacillati > Bacillota > Firmicutes bacterium HGW-Firmicutes-1. Next base: position 3,888 of record PHAG01000024.1, read on the forward strand.
CAGCATTTGCAAGTTTAATTGCTGAAATCATAGCTTCTTTTCCTAGAGCTCTTATGTCATTAAATACCGTAATGCCTTGTGTCCCTTCAATAATTCTCTTAACTGCATCTACTTCAGCATCTTGACCTGTTACAGGTACTTTACCGGCTAAGCCTTGTGCTGCAAGTGCTTGTATGGCTGCACCAGCAGTACCATCATTTGGTGCAAGTACACCTTGAATATCATTTTTATTCACAGTTAATGCATTTTCCATATGTTTTAGAGCTTCCATTGGTTGCCAATCTTTACATTCTTGATCAAGCACAATTTTAATATCTCCACTATCGACTTTTGGTTGAAGTACATTGATAGCGCCTTGTCTATAAAGCACAGCACAACTATCGCCTGGGTCTCCTGAAAGAAGTACGATATTGCCCTTTGGTGCTTGACTTAACAACCACTCAGCTTGCATTTCACCTACAATTAAACTATCAAAAGTAAGATAAAGGTCAACCTCAGCATTCATAACAAGTCTGTCATAAGAAACAACTTTAATGCCTGCATCATGCGCCATTGTAACAATGTTTGCAGCTGCAGTACCATCATGTGGTGCCAAAATAAGGACATCAATTCCTTGGGCAATTAAATTCTCACATTGTGATTGCTGTTTTGCTGCATCATTGTCTGCAATTTGAATAGCTACTTCTACGCCTAATTCTTCTGCAACTTTCTCAAAATTTTCTTTATCTAAAACCCATCTTTCTTCCCTTTGTGTTGGTAAGGATATACCAACTTTGATCTTCTTATCCCCAGTTTTTGAAGTTTCTGTCGTTGAACCACATGCTGTAAACAATCCCGCCATCAATACTACTGTTAAAATTAAGGCAATAAATTTTGTTGCATTTTTCATTCTAATATCCTCCTTATTATTTGTTGCAATTTTACTGCTTTATGTAAAGGTTAATGCAGTTTCTTGGATTTTTTGCTACTCCCTTTTATTTGCTGCTCACACTTTTTAGTGTCTCAGTCTTATTCTTAACGGCTTCGAAAAAAACATAATAAATACAACCATATGCGCCAGCTTCACCACCTAATTTAGATAGTTTAATATTTATTGGAAAAATTGTAAGCCGGTTAACGCACGTTATAATTTGATCAATAATACAATGCATAGATTCTGAGACACCACCTCCAATAATCACAACCTCTGGATTTAAAGTGCTAACCAAATTGGCAATTACAATAGATAAATCTCTAATAAAATGCTCGATAATATCTATTGCTGTTTGATTACCCTTCATAAATTCTATGAACAATTCCTCTGGCATTAATCCTATTTCACTAACTTGTTGTGTTAATGAATGCCCCGAAATTTTCTTCTCTAAACTTCCAAAACCTTCAAGGTCATTAATTGACTCTTTATTAAAATCATCCTTATCAACAATATACCCGAGTTCACCGGCTGAAAAATTATGCCCTTCAATAAGATGACCATTTGCAATAATAGCTCCACCTACTCCAGTTCCAATAGAAATATAAACTAGATTATCACTGTTATCACCATTTCCTATCCATCTTTCTCCTAGCGCTGAAAAATTCACATCATTCTTTATGTAAACTGGAAAAGCATATCGATTACTAAAAAATTCTTTTATATTGGTATCTTTCCAACCCATTTGTACAGATATTCTAACAATTCCCTCTAAGCTATTGATTTCACCTGGTACACCAATACCCATACCTAAGATTTCATTTAAACCTATATTGGCTTCTTCGAGAAAAGAATCTATAATCTTTAAAATTAGATTTAACTCTCCGGTAGAATCCACCTTTTTTTTATGTATGACTTCTCCAAGCCTATTTGTTATCATAAGTAGAATTTTAGTGCCTCCAATATCTACTCCTATAGCGTACTTTTTTACGTCGTCTTTAACTATTTTCATCTATTATTCCTCAATCCTTCAATTAGCTACTTATTTTGCATTTAAAAGATTGCAATCTCTTTCAGTATTTCATCTAGAGATAATGCAAAACCCCCTAAAATAATTTCATCATCATTTAAAGAAGAAAACCCTGTTTTTACTTCAATTGGAATGTAGTCTTTGAGTATTTGATCTAATTTCGCCTTGATATTATAATCGAAATCAACAATCTTTCCTCCAATAATAATCATTTCTATATCTAGTAATGCGCAAATATTGGATAATATTAAACCTAATTTACTAGTGACATCTTCCATAATACTTAGTAAGTCTTCATCCTTATTTGCCAATGCATTATTTACCTCTGTAATGTTAATTGTCTTTTGATCCTTCGATAGAAACCTTTGAGCACGACCATCCTGATTAATTCCAACATGATCTTTTATGTACTCAGTAATCGCTCTTATAGATATTTCATCTTCTAACGTTTTTTTTGCTTGAAGACTTGTTCTTGAATATCCAATTTCTCCAGAAGAAAATCGACTTCCTTCATATAATTTCCCTTCTATAATGATACCTGCACCTACACCCATATCTACACTTATATAGATTAAATTTTTAAAGCCTTTTCCAATACCGTATCGCATTTCGCCAATTGCTGCTAAATTAATGTCATTTTTAATTACGATCTTACAAGTTGGATACGCCTTTGAAATTAAGTCTTCAATACGTTTCAAATCACCAACATTAAACCAAATAGGTGGCATATTTACTTCACCGGTTTGTTGATTTACGGAACCTGGTACACCCATTACAATTGATAAAAGATTACTATGGTTAATATTATTTTTTTGCATTAAATCGTTAATAATTTCGATGGTTTTAACAAATAAATCCTGACCATTTTGATAATCTCTTATGCGGATATCTTCTCTACCAATGATCGTTAATGCCAAATTAGCTAAAACCAATTTTAGGTATTCTCCCTTTAAATCCATACTTACAATATAACCCATATTATAGTTGAAGCTGATAAGCATTGGCCTTCTGCCACCTTCTGATCCACCTTCACCAATCTCTAAAACGACATTTTGTTCAATTAGTTGTGCAATATTTTTATACACACTGGGTGAACTTAATTGAAATACATTTGAAAGTTTAGCCCTAGATGTGGTTCCATGTTTAAATAAATATTGTGCTAGAACCTTTTGGTTGTTTTCCCTTATTGTTTTTGGATTACCTGCCTTATTTTCCACAACAACACCTGCCTTTTCACTTGTACTTACTTATTTAACTTTATTAATTAAGTTTATACTAACCTACTCTTATTCTTTTGTCAATATGGTTTGGGGCCTTAACCACTTATTATATTTATCAGTTCTTAAGTTTAAAAAGTTAGTTCCATTTGATCTTCTTAATGGCCACAATTTCAAATAAATAATCAAATTACGTATGCATAGCCTAACGATTGGCAGCACAAGATAAACCTCTCGATCATATACTTGTTACAATTTATTTATATAGCCCTTTTTTACCCAATAAAAAAAGACCCTAAGGTCTAAATATTTATACGATCTAAAATAAAAATGAGCCACCCGGGACTCGAACCCGGGACACCTAGATTAAAAGTCTAGTGCTCTAGCCAGCTGAGCTAGTAGCCCTTGTGGTGCCCAGAGCCGGAATCGAACCAGCGACACGAGGATTTTCAGTCCTCTGCTCTACCGACTGAGCTATCTGGGCATTCAAAGAATATACAATTTGAGTTGCGGAGATAGGATTTGAACCTATGACCTTCGGGTTATGAGCCCGACGAGCTGCCAACTGCTCCACCCCGCGCTATTAGATATTTCATTACAACCAATTAAATTCCTCTTTACAAGTTATATGAACTTTGTTCTATTCCTTGTGAAGTATAACTTTTCTAGTAAACTAGAAGAATGGAGGGAGAAGGATTCGAACCTTCGAAGGCGGAACCAACAGATTTACAGTCTGCCCCCTTTGGCCACTCGGGAACCCCTCCAAAATTATTTTTTTTATCAAAAAAATAAAAAGCCGACGATCGGACTCGAACCGATAACCTGCTGATTACAAGTCAGCTGCTCTGCCAATTGAGCCACGTCGGCATAATAAATGCTTAATGTGTTTACTTACATCATACTATTTATAGTATACCCAATACATGCCTAGGTTACTTAGTAGCTTTCCGCTTGCGGAATTACTTCATAAATAATATAAAGCCTCAAGATTTGCGTCTGGAAAATATTAATTCGAGTGGGCGCAACAGGGCTCGAACCTGTGACCCCCTGCTTGTAAGGCAGGTGCTCTCCCAGCTGAGCTATGCGCCCCATTTATTATAAGCTTGCTGGTTATAGCTTATAAATATTATTATTAAACAGTTATTTAATAGTTTTTGAGAAAACGACCCAGAAGGGACTCGAACCCTCGACCTCAAGCGTGACAGGCTTGCGTTCTAACCAACTGAACCACTGGGCCAAACATTCGTTTATCAAATTACAAACCAAATTTACACTCATATATTTTAACCCTTACCTATTCAAATAACAAACAATGTTAATGAATCATCTTGGTCAAGCCCTCGACCTATTAGTACTAATCAGCTGAACATGTTACCATGCTTACACCCTTAGCCTATCAACCTGGTAGTC
>PHAG01000025.1:0-2426 GCA_002841625.1 Firmicutes bacterium HGW-Firmicutes-1
CATTTTTCAATAATTTGTTTTATTTCCTCTGTATTTGATACTTCTCTGTCTTTTCTTCTCATTATTATTACCTCCTGATCAAAAACACAAATATCTGTCAACTGCACTAGTGTGCAATGTCACATAACGTTTGCGTAGTTGCCGACGTTTATCAGCTCAGTAAACTTCACCTGCCACACACTTAAAGCTGATAAATGTTGGCAACTACTTGTTATGTGATGTTGCACACGGAAGATGCCAATATTCATAAGATTATACTAATAATCTCTTTTACTTGTTGGCTAATATACATTGAACCGCATTCTTTTTTTCTATCCGAATGTTCTTAAATCCCACTGTTTGTAATAAAGATGTCATTGATTCATCTGTTCTATACTTTTTCATATGATATTGTATTTTATATCTCTCTGAGAAAATTATCATTTTCCCTTCTTGTTTTAATGTGCGATATATTTCAGTAAGACCTTTTTCAAGATCGTCCCAAAAATAATGCGAACGAACTGATAATATTAAATCAAATTGGCTTTTTAAAAATGGCAATGATGTAACATTTCCATGAATTATATCTGCTATTCCATTCTTTATAAAAGTTGCATTCTTCCTTTTGGCAACATTGACTGAATCAATAGAATAATCAATTCCTATGACATGATTTACCTTGTTGTTTTTCAGCAGAGTATAAATGGTTTCTCCACCACCACATCCAATATCCAAGACACATCCACTAGGATAGTTTATCTTTTCTAATATCCATTGGTTTAATCCTGAATCCATATGATTCATAATTTTAACCATAATTCTCCCAAGCATACCCGATGGTTTTCCTGATTGTCTGACTAGAGCCTCAATTATTCCCATAATTCATTTCCTTTCAAAATATTGCTGCATATTCATTAATTTATGTTTTTGGTATTAGTGTGCAATGTCACATAACGCTTTCGTTGTTGCCGATGTTCATCAGATCAACAACTCCCGACTTCCAAAAATTAATAGCTGATGAATGTTGGCAATAACTTGTTATGTGACGGAAAAAGGCGGAAACTGCCAGTAGCCATTATTTAAAGCTGGTTCCAAGCATTCAAGAATAGTACTATAGAAACAGCATAGTTATCAAATTTCAATACGTTCTATAAATACTTCTTAAATCCTTGAACAGTATCCAATGAATATCCTACAGATACATAAAACTTATGTGCTTCTTTTCTATGCTTTAAAGAAACTAACATTGTATAATAGCAATCCTTTTCTCTTCCTATTCTCTCAATTTCCTTTATTAATTCTTTTCCTATGTTTTTACCTCTCATAGTACTTTTAACCACCATATTCTCTATAACCATAAATGGCTTACACTCGCTGACAATATCTTTGCAAATGATACCCATTACTGTTCCTACAAGTTCATTATTATACTTTGCACCAAGCAAAAAATAATCAGGATTCGATTTAATCCAATTGTAATTAATGACCATCTTATCATAATTCGTATTATTTCCTGATAATTCCTCCATTAACACAGATAGTTCTTCTAAATCCTTAGTTCCAATTTCTTCTATAATAATCAAAATGTCCCTCCTACTTTTTATTTCACACCATCTCTTTGTAAGATAGTTAGCCTTTTTCTGTCACATAACTCTCGCGTATTGACGACGTTCATCAGCTAATTTATATCAATTTCACATCAGCCTATAAGGCTGATGAATGTTGTCAATATATTGTTATATGATGCTCCCCACGGAAACTTCCAAAAGCAATTAATCGTAATTCATTCAATTCCTTTAAATAACTTCAGGTGAAACAATATTTATCTTCTCAAGAAAAAGAAATTTTACCTTATCACTTAGTAATTCTTCTTTGAAAATTTTGTAGCCTAATTTCCTATAAAAATATATGTTTTTTTCGTCTTTAAACCCTGTATACAATTCAAATTTACTACATTTCGGATAACTACTTTCGATATCATTCATCAATCTTCTCCCTATACCCTTATTCTGGAAATTTGGATGAACTATAACCCTACCTATGTAACATACATTATCTTTTTCATATGCTCTTATACTACCAATAATTTTCGATTCTTCTACGGCTTTTAATATTAAGCCATGTGAAAATTCTTCTTGTAACTCTTCTATTGTCTGTACCATCGGAGGAATTTTGTAGTCATTGTATCGTACAGCATTCTCTTTATAGCATAGCTTCTGCAATTCCAAAATTATGGAAAGTTCCTTTAAATCTACATTTTCAATTTTGAGTTGATTGTTTTCGTTATTTTCAACAACATTTCTCATTTTATCATCCTCTTGTCTTTTAAATTAGTGGGGAGTGTCATATAACGGACGGGGTATTGGCGACGTTCATCAGCTCAATTACTTATAATTATAAATTAAACTAAACTGATGAATGTTGCCAATATCATGTTATGAGACGGC
>PHAG01000025.1:2521-9190 GCA_002841625.1 Firmicutes bacterium HGW-Firmicutes-1
TGCTCATTTCCTATTTGGAAACTGTTCATTTAAAGCTGGAACAAAAGCTCGGGCGGTCACATTAAATAATCTAAAAACTAGTTGTCATATAACGTTCGCATGTTCACGACGTTCATCGGCTAAATAACTTACCATTTTGTCCAACTTCATGCTGATGAATGTTGTGAACATATTGTTATGTGATGTTGCCTGCTGGTCGTATTAGAAAATCTATAACTTTTCTATTCAATTACTATTACTTCACCATCTCGTAATGCGATAAAAAACATCTTGTTATCTATCAAATATTGGATAACCTCATCCATTTCTTCTGACTCAAAGTGATCAGATTTATAGTGTGGTACAATTACATAATCAAGTATACCTAATCCATCCCAAATCACAGCGTGCTGCTCTCCATATGGTTTTTCAGTTTGATCATCCACTAGATGAATCCCTTTCAATGTTGGACCCAACACACACACACCTGCACTGAAACCACCATATACAATATCAACTTTCTCTTCATAATATTTCTTAATAATTACATCAAATCCACTAAGTTTCATTGCTTGAAGAAGTACAAAAGAATTACCCCCACTTATCCAGATTAAATCATATTCTCGTATTCTTTCTTCAAGTTCTATTTGTTTATTGAAATAATACCTTAAGTCTAATAACTCAACTAGAAACCCTAGTTGTTTAAGATCAGATATATCGTTACCTTCATATCTTTTCCTTTCTTCTAAATCCGTTAAGTAATCAAGTGCATTTGAAATATATACAACTCTTTTATTTCCATTTTGCGTTATTTTTTTTAGTTTTTCTACTTCAGATCCAGTTTTAAATGATGATAAATAAAATTTCATGTATCCTCCATATTATTTAGGGTTTTTCTAGATTACTAAGCAGGCAATGTCACATAACGTTCGCGTGTTTACGATGTTCATCAGCTCACTTACTCACCAAATAATCCATTCTTTAGGCTGATTAATGTCGTAAACATTTTGTTAGCTGATGTTGCGCGCGGAAACCTCCAATAGCAATAATCTATTAGTTATTGTAAACATAAGTTGTAAGTTATTCCTGAAAAATCCATTGTTTTTGATATCTCCCAGTTTCATCTATAAGAAAATAGTCATTATAATCACCCTTGATTATTTTTGTATACTCTCCGTATTGTTTCGACTTTTCTCTTCCATATGCATTTCTAGTATTGTCTGTGTTGCATATTATAATTGTACCATCATATTCCAAATCAAAAATTATTGGGTACCCTTCTTTTGAATATGCTGTTATGCGAATTTTTTCTATTTGTTTGAGTTCAACGTTTTTGATATACTGAATCAGTCCTTCTTTATTTATAGGTCCTTCTGGACCCATCACCACATCACCATTATTTACAGCAGTATTATAATCATATGAATTGGGGTGAATTATAAACCAATAGAAACATGTAAAAACTACTGCTAAAATCAATACAATAATAGTATTCTTTAATACTCTTCTCATCTACTATCCCCCATAAAACTCAAATTACTGCACTAGCGCACAATGTCAGCTAACGTTCGCGTATTGCCGACGTTCATCAGTACGTCATACATCAATATAATTACGCTTAAAGCTGATGAATGTTGGCAATATATTGTTATGTGATGGAATCTACGGAAACCTTATACTGCCTGCAGATTATTGCAATAAGTCCTTTTCTTTTAATACATTGTATAATTCTTGATTTGCTCTTGGATCTTCATCAGGCGAAGTTAATTTCAATTTAACCCCATCTGTTATATCAGATATTATAACTCCCATTGGTATATTTGATGATGTTAAAACTGGTTCAAAGTAACCATCATAAATACGTTCACCATTTACCGTAAAAATGAATCTATCCATTGACAAGGTTCCAAGTAGTTTTGAGCCCCCTTCATGAGACATGGTACTATTACTTGATACATAGGCACTAGATAAATCACCTACTTTACTTAAAAATTCCTCATTGAATTTTATCTCATGTGTTTCCCAAATATATTCTTGTATATCTTCATCTGAAAATAATAGCTTTTCGTTATCTTCAGCTCTTATTGCTAAGAAAACTTCAATCTTTCCGTCTTCAGTGTTTTTATTACATCCTTGTAATAAAATGCATATAATAATCATCATAAAAATAGTTATTAATTTTCTTTTCATGCTTCCTCCTCATTTGTTTAACCCATTAATTAATTATACTAGTAGATTCTGTCACATAACGTTTGCGTGTTTCCGATGTTCATCAGCTCTGACACTTCATGTAGAGTCAATCTAATGGCTGATGAATGTCGGAAACATCTTGTTATGCGAAGGAACTTGCGGAAACTTCCAACAACCATAAATCAAAGCCTATTATCTAGATTCAGCCTGTAACTCTAACCTTCTGCATAATATACTTTGTAGTTGCTACCGACTGGCATCTCTATAATATTTCTAAAAACATCATAATCATAGGTGGTAAGCATTGCCCCTTCATTGTTCACTAAGCCAATTGCATCGCCATGTCCATTGCAAAGGTAAATCGTTACAGCATCAAATTCACCCAATAGTTCTTTTTCAGTTTCAAGTTCCCTCGTGGGCGTCATTGATGACATCTTACACCCAAAGCTAGCTTTCACTCAGATTCATAATAATACCAATTACCGTCTATCGATTCTAATACATTTATTAGGGGCCAATCAGGCTTAAGCCCATCTTTTGAGAATACTACTCCTTGTTCAAATGCTATATCTGTCTGCCTTATAAAATAAACTCCATTACCCGTTTCAATAATATGTTTAAATTTAAGATTATACAATAAGTTCAGAATACCATCCTTATATTTTTTATTATCGACCTTAATATCAATAATTCTAGCTCCTTCAACGCTAGAAATTAAAAACTTGCTATCGCTATCCCTATCGACAGTAATATCTTTAGTGATCTCTTCAGCATAATTCGAAAGCACCACAAATTGATCTTTATTATTTTTATATGCTTCAATTATTCTTTCTTTAGGAATATGCGGATAATTGAAAATGATTGGCAAATACTTACTAGTAACAAATGTAACTAGTATAATCACAACTAGACTACTAGCTATTGCTATAATCTTCTTTTTCATTTGCTTACCTTCCATAAAATTTTGGGATTGTTAATATCTCCATTATCATATATTCTGAAAATATAAAAATTTGTATTCCATCAATTGTAATAATTTAAGCACCCGATTTTGAAATAATAATCATGAAAAAAGACCTAGCAAGTTCTTTCGCATAACGTTCGCGTGTTGCCGACGTCATCAGCTCGAATAATGTAGCTTTAGTTACTCATTAGGCTGATGATGTTGGCAACATATTGTTAGGCGATGGAATCAATGGAAGCTACCAGTAGCCATTAATTAAATAGTTTGATTAAATCACTCATATTTTTATTATACGGATATTATGCTATTTACAGTTAATGTATAACTAGACTAGTATAATCAAAATGGCAAGTTATAATTAATTAATAAATTGGAAGTTGTTGAGCTGAATATTATGCTCATAGTACCAGGTTATAACAAACTTGAAACCAGTATCTAAGATTTTGGCACTGACTTTTTCATGCTCAACCTCAAATGATTTTCTAATCATAATAAGTTTTACTAATATTTTCTTTCAATAATAATTGATGATATAATTGCATAAATAATCAGAAGAATCATCAGTCCAATCATAACATGAAATATCCATCCACTACGGATAATCATTTCTATAGCATTTAATAAGAATATGATTCCGATTACAACAAATACGATTGCCGATTGCCGATAATGCGGTTTTTTATTCATCTTGTTACGTTCTTCTTTTGAAGCATAAAGATATGCATTATTAAACAAGATACCCTTTTCTTTAAATTGGAAGTACCCAACAACAAAAGAACCTAATGATATGATGAAAAGGATGACTAAAGCAATAACTTCTATCGTACGCATATTAAACCTCCTATAAAAATAATCTCCAATACAAATTCTGATGTATCGTTTTCTTTCTTCTACGTTGCCATACTAATCATAATCATACTACGTATAATCAAACACTAATTGATTCTGTCGCCTAACGGACGGGGTATTGGCGACGTTCATCAGCTCAATTACTTATAATTATAAAACTAACTAAACTGATGAATGTTGCCAATATCATGTTATGAGACGGCTTCCTTCTAGTTACTCTTCGAAAAATCACAGTCTCTTCCCGCGTAGTTTCACTTACCTATTCCAGTAGCTCAGATGTCCTCAACTAAATTCCTCATCAGGCAGTTTCATTCAATTAGCTTAGATTAAGCCACTCAAGTTCTTACCTTATACATATTTAAATGTGGCTTATTAATCAATTATTTAAAACTGCATTCGATATGTTGAGGACATCTGAGCGTCCTAGTGCGATCATTACCCCAGAAACTACTTTGCGTTGTTATACTCAAAATCAAGAGTTCCAGCTCCTTCTGCAATTACTTAATACAGTTTCCTAAATATATTTAGGGGAAGCCACTCATTGCTATATATTGTAGCTATATTAAAGGTGGCTGCTCATTTCCTATTTGGAAACTGTTCATTTAAAGCTGGAACAGAAACTCGGGCGGCCACATTAAATAATCTAATAACTAGCTGTCATATAACGATTTCGTTGTTGCCGAAGTTATCAGCTCATACGCTTCCCAATTATATATCACTTAATGCTGTTAATTTTGGCAACAACTTGTTATATGATGTTACACACGGTAACTGCCATTATATAACAACCAACAATCAGTTTTTATAAGCCTACATTATATGATTTTCTTCTCATAAATGATTAAATTCAAATATTCATTAATAATGTTTAAACCAATTCTTTTGTATCCAAACTTTTCATAAAGATGATTATTCCTATAATCAGTTTCCGGAGTCATTAGCGTCCATACCAAAGCATCATTATAAAAACCCTCAACTTTCTGTATTGCCTTACCACCAATGCCAATATTCTGATATTCCGGTTGAATTGTTATTGTATTAAGTTCATATCGACGATCTCCCTGTTTACAAATAAATATAGAACCTACTATCTTATCATCTAAAATAATTTTATATGCATCTGCTCTCTCAAGAAATGATATTAATTGTTCATCTGTTGTCTCATAAGCTGGGCAAAATTTATATTTTTCATATGATTCATAAAACGCAAGTTTCTGAATGTTATTAATTGAAGTGATGTCGTCAATACTTACTTTTTCAAGTTTGATCTCCATATATACCTCCTGCATTCTCTATAAAAATAAAAGGATTTAAACTAGTGTGTAATTTCATATAACGTTCGCGTGTTCACGATGTTCATCAGCCTCTTTCACTTCCCAACTTATTAATCTTCTGGCTGATGAATGTTGTGAACATATTGTTAGGCGATGGAATCAATGGAAACTGCCGATAGCCTTTAGTAATTATTTATTTATTATAATCGTTGGTTCAAGTTTTATGTTCTCGACTTCACAAATTTCGTTCTCTTCTAATCTAAATAGCTGTAAAATTAACTCCCCACCTTTGGGTTCATGTACAGTGAAATATGGATAAGAAACTTTTAGAATATATATATTATCTAAACCATCTTGATAAAATTTAATTCCAAAGCAAACATTTTCATCTATGCGTGTTATTAGTTGTTCTATACCCTCCAACTTTAATGTATATTCATCACTGGTTGTAATTTCCCATTGATTTGGCGAATACCAATTAGATGTATGGAATAAATCAACTGTGAAGATGAATTTAATATTATGTTTCGTATCAAATAGTTCAATATCGTATGGTGGTTGATTTGTTGCCTTATTAATTATAGCTATATTAGAATCAGACATTTGATAATTCTTTAGGTTGTTTAGATAATTATCATCTATGATATCTGACATAAGTTCAGATAGTTCAGAGGTATTATAGCCATAATCAAACTGACTAGTCTTTTTCTGTTCAAAAAACAACCCGTTAAATTCATATTCAATAACGGCATTCCTAAGCTTTGTTTCATAATCATACTCTATACTTAAGAAGTGTACTTTACTATCATATGTTATGGGAAATATATTACCTACTGTTATCACAGTCTCTACAAATACATCATCCGTCTGTTTATATATCTTCACATAATAAAATTTATCTGAACCGCCTTCGCATTGAACAACATAAAGTTCGTTAACGCCATCTCCATCTAGATCAAATAAATAAGCATCCATGTTTTCAGTCACCAAAAATTCCATTTCATTCGAATCAGCTTCTATTATTATTTTCTTTTCTTCTACGTATGCTTTTAGGCTTATCTGTGTGCTTTCGTCAGGTCTCAATAATTCAAGCTTTTGATTAATAATACAATCATTCAGAAAATCTTCCCATTTAGTATCTACTTTTATCGTTGACTTGATTATTTCTTCATTCTCGTTCACAACATTTCGATGACATGATGTAATAATTATTAGAACAATAATAATAGTAGCCATTTTGGTTAATTCTTTTGTCTGTTTCATTGTACTCCCTTAGCATGTCAGTTGTTTTATTCACTAATTGATTCTGTCGCCTAACTCTCGCGTATTGCCGACGTTCATCAGATCAAAGATGTCCCACATAACATTGCTTTAAGCTGATGAATGTTGGCAATACATTGTTATGTGACGTTG
>PHAG01000026.1 GCA_002841625.1 Firmicutes bacterium HGW-Firmicutes-1
GACTACCAGGTTGATAGGCTAAGGGTGTAAGCATGGTAACATGTTCAGCTGATTAGTACTAATAGGTCGAGGGCTTGACCAAGATGATTCATTAACATTAATTGTTATTTGAATAGGTAAGGGTTAAAATATATAAGTGTGTAATACAATGCAAGGAATTCTCTATTCACGAATTAGTTAACAACTAAATAAGAGGTATAAAGTACATCTATATGATTGATATAGGTGTTTTTTTGTATTTAGATTTTCATTTTCTAAGAAGTTGAAGTAAACATATAGGGCGATATAAATAATAATATATGACAACTTAAAGGTGAGATGAGATGGAATTACTATACAGGGAGAAAAGTGCTAAAAATTTAACATAACTTATTGACAAAGACATAAGTTTACCCTTATAATGTATGTGTAATGCTAATAATTTAGCACGGTTGATGTGGAGGGAAATTCCATGAAGTTATTTACTAAGTTATTGTTACTTGTGTTTATTGTTTCAAGTTTTAATTTTTCATCAGGGTGCAGCAATACTACGGAAACCATAGAAGTACAGATGGAAAAGATCATTGAGCTTTCAATGCCCAAGGAAGAAGGCGTATATGTAGAAAAAGTAGGTGATGGCTCCATGGTTGTGGTCCATTTAAATACAGATTATGGCTTCAACGACTATTTAGAAAAAGGATCAAGCTCGATTGAAAAACATATTGATTATTTGGAAGCATCCGGTATTGACTTTTATGAGAAGGCTATGGATATGAGAAGACCCTTTTGTACCACATATTCTGCTCTGAGTGAGTCAGGAGAATTTATCTTCGGTAGAAATAACGACCTTTTCCCTAATGATACTGCCATCCTTCTTTATACCAATCCTAGTGATGGTTATGCATCCGTTTCTATGACTGATGGAGTTTATTTCGGATATGAAAATGAAAGCTCAAATATAGAAGATATAAAAAAATATATGAAGGCGGCAGCTTATTTCCCAGGAGATGGTATGAATGAGTGTGGAGTTGCAATTGCTCAAAATTCTGTATCTGCAATGGCTAAGATTGACCCCGAAAAAGTATCAATAGGCTCACTTCAAGCGGTGCGCTTGGTTCTTGACTACGCAAAAAACGTTGAGGAGGCTGTAGAGCTATTAAAAAAATATAATATTTACTTTGAATTAGCTGAGCAGTGCCATTATATGATATCCGATGCTTCAGGTAAATCTGTTATTGTAGAATTTGTAAAAGGAGAAATGTTAGTATTAAATGGTAACGAACCATGGCAGATAAATACAAACTTTGTGTTAAGTGATTTTGAAAAAGAAGAAGATGCTTCTCGGGAGGCTTGGTGTTATAGGTACACAGCGACATTCAAGACCTTGAAAGAAAAAAATGGAATTCTAAAAGAAAATGAGTCTATGGATTTACTCAGAATGGTAGTTCAGTCCAATACTCTTTACTCTACAGTGTACAATAAGACAAGTGGTGACATCCAAGTTGCTATGAGAAGGAAATATAACAGAATTTATCGGTTCAAAATGGAAATGATGTAGTACTTAAATCAACAAGGCGTAGAGTGATATTTATTCAATACATCTAGGTATGGAGGAAAAAAATGAAAGTATTTACTAAATTGTTTATGATTACGATTATTGTTTTAAGTTTTAGTTTTACAGTAGGGTGCAGTAAAACCACAGTTCAGTTGGATGAAAAGGTCATCGAACTTTTTATGCCTAAAGAAGAAGGCGTATATGTGGAAAAAGTAGGAGACAACTCTATGGTTGTTGTTCGTTTAAACACTGATTATGGCTTTAAGAATTATTTGGAAAAAGGATCTAGCTCGATTGAGGAACATCTTGAATATTTCGAAATGGCAGGCATTGATTTTTATGACAAAGCCAAGGAAATGAGAGGACCGTTTTGTACTACATATTCCGCTCAGAATGTGGCAGGTGATTATCTATACGGTAGAAATTGCGACTATTTTTCTGATGATACAGCCATTTTATTGTATACCAAGCCGAATGACGGTTATGCATCGGTTTCTATGACTGATGGTGTTTATTTTGGATATGAAAATGAGAATTCAAATATTGAAGAGATAAAAAAATATATGAAAGCTGCGGCTTATTTTCCGGTAGACGGTATGAATGAGTGTGGAGTTGCAATCGCTTCATGTTCTGTTCTGGCAAAGAATAAGAATGAGCTTGGAAAAGTGTCGATTAGTTCTCTAAATGTCATTCGTTTGGTGCTGGACTATGCAAAAGATGTAGATGAGGCCGTAGAGCTAATGAAAAAATATAATCTTTACTTTGAATTAACTGATATAGTTGATCAGAGCCATTATATGATCTCTGATGCAACAGGAAAATCTGTCATAGTAGAATTTGTAAAAGGAGAAATGATAGTATTAAACAGCAACTATCCATGGCAAGTAAACACTAACTTTGTGATCAGTAATTTTGAAAAGGAAGAAGATGCATTAGGTGTATGCTATAGATATAAATTGGCATTTAATGATTTGAAAGAAAAAAAGGGAGTCCTTAAAGAAAATGAACCTATGGAATTACTGAGTGATGTATCTCAGGAACACACCCTGTATTCTACTGTATACAATAAGACGAGTGGTGACATTCAAGTGGCTATAAGAAGGAAGTATGAAAGTACTTATCAATTCAAAATAGAAATGAAGTAGAGACAAAGGGGACAGGTAATTTTGTATCTTAATAGGTAAGGTATAATATATAAATGTGTAATACAATGTAAGAAATTCTTTATTCATGAATTAGTTAACAATTAAATATGTGGAGAAGAGATAAAGGGGATGAACCTTTGTCTCTTGTATTATATTAAGAGAAAAGTACCTGTCCCATAATTCGGTTAAGGAAGCTAAAATAAAATATGAGTATTGACGATTTGTTTGATATATGATACTATAATGTTAATATTTTACAATTTAATACTAATTACATAAGGGGGAAATGCTGTGTCTGACAACAATTTATCTGGGAAAGAAAAAAAAGAACTGTACGATTTAGTAATTAAAGAATATCAAAGTAGAAAAGGTATTGAGAAAGACAAAAGTGATCGTAATGATATTTGTTACAGCGCATGCGATGACAATTGTAATTGTTATGGTGGAGGTCTAGTTGCAGTAGGTGCTGTATATGGAACTTGCGTGGTAGGCGGATATACACATGATTGGTAAATGATGATGAAAATTATAGAGACATTTATTGTGTCTCTTTTTTTGATTGGAGGAACTAAAATGTATCCATTTGTTTATAAGTTTGAAACTAATGACAACCAATATGTGTATGATGTTTTTTCGAATAAAATTATTAGTGTTGGTAGAATAATCTACGACATAATAGATTGTTTTTGCGAAAACAATGAGGTAGAGCTTATTAATAAGTTTTCAGACAAATATGAAAAACATGAACTACAAAATGCAATTGATTCAATCAGAACTTTCAAAAATAATACAGATTTGTTTAAAGAATCGCGCCCAAAAGGCAAAGTGTACAATCCTGAAATTTTTGAAATTGAAGCTCTTAACATTAGTAGTATGAATGTCCTTACTCTTGGAATTACAGAAGAATGTAACTTCAGATGTTCATACTGTATTTATAATGGGGATAATCCTAATAGAAGAAGTCACAATAAAAATGAAATGTCACTATCAACTGCTTTAAAAGCCGTTGACTATTTTAAAGAACATGTTGATGAAAGTTTTTATGTTCAGGGAATAGGTTTTTATGGTGGAGAACCACTACTGATGTTCCCATTAATAAAGGAAGTCACAAATTATGCCAAAAGCATTTTAAATCCCAAAAAACTTAGCTTTTCTATAACAACAAATGCCACACTATTAAACAATGAAATAATAGATTTTTTTGTGGAAAACAATTTTCTTGTTTTAATAAGTCTTGACGGACCCAAAGAATATCATGATGATAAACGAAAATTTGAAAATGGCAATCCGACATGGCAAAAAATAATGAATAACCTAGAGAAAATAAAAAATAAATATCCCGATTATTATAGTGATTTTGTAATGTTAAGTGCAGTAATATCTCCACTTGCAGATTACAAGTATTTAAATGATTTTTTTTCTAATCTAGGACTAAAGGTTCGTTCGGGTATAGTAGACCAATTAAACAATGATGATTTCGAGAAGCTTAGGACAGGATTTACAAATTTTAATGAAATTGCTGAAATATTCAAATTAGAAGTGATTAATGGAACAATAAATAATAGTAACCAGAATTTTTTTGTTCATGATGTTTTTCAATCTACAATTCGAAGAATACATAATAGAAATCAGGTTTTTCAAGATCTAGATCATAGCTTTAAACATGGTCTATGCACCCCAGGTACAAGAAGGATTTTTGTAGATACATCAGGAAAATTATTTCCTTGTGAAAAAATTGATGGAATGGAAGAACTATGTATCGGAGATATAGATCATGGTGTTGATGTGAAAAGAGTAAAAAATCTTTTTCAAAAAATTGATAATGTTATCAAAGATGATTGTACAAAATGTTGGCTGATAAGATTTTGTCCGATGTGTATCATGCACACTTTAGATAAAGGCAATTTTGATAGAGTCAGATTTAAGAACAACTGTGAAATTTGGAGTAACCAGTATAAAAACATTCTAAAACTATATTGTTCAATACTCGAAATAAACGAAAATGCATTTTCATATTTAGAAGATTCAAACTTGCAAAAATCAATTTTTTATTGAAAATCTCATTGATGATTATAACGCTTGCTTCTTTAACCTCTCTATCACTATTTCAAAGATAGGAAAGGGGACAGGCACTTTTGTCATTTTTTTAATATTTTTCTAGTAGGACAAAAGCACCTATCCCGTTTGCCCTGCCGTTGAATTAACTGATATAGTTAATCAGAGCCATTATATGATCTCTGATGCTACAGGAAAATCTGTTGTTGTAGAATTTGTAAAAGGAGAAATGATAGTATTAAACAGCAACTATTCATGGCAAGTAAACACTAACTTTGTGATTAGTAATTTTGAAAAGGAAGAAGATGCAATAGGTGTATGCTATAGATATAAATTGGCATTTAATGATTTGAAAGAAAAAAAGGGAGTTCTTAAAGAAAATGAACCTATGGAATTGTTGAGTGATGTATCTCAGGAAGAGACAAAGGGGATGAACCTTTGTCTCTTTTATTATATTAAGACAAAAGTACCTGTCCCATAATTCTTCTCCCATAATTCTTCCATAATTATTATAAAAAAATAAAGATAGAAAAGTAATTGACACAAGTTATCTAAGCATGATATACTGACCTTCCTGCTTCAAGCAAGTACAAAATATTATATTGAAAGAATGATGATATTTTGTTAGGAATAAGGGTTCCATAATATTCCTAAAGAAAGCAGTTGACATATGTTGTATAGGCATGATATACTAGCCTTCCTGCCAAGAGCAAGTACAAATTATCAGAATGAAAAAGTGTTGATATTTTGATGCAAGCGAAGGATTATGAGTAACATAATATTCCTAAAAAAAGCAGTTGACA
>PHAG01000027.1 GCA_002841625.1 Firmicutes bacterium HGW-Firmicutes-1
TGTGTCCTCTTTGATAAACAAACTGTCCACTGCCTTTTCAAAATTTTTGCAGTTTTGAACTTCATCAATAAAAATGTAAGTGATTTGATCCTTGCAAAGCCGTTCCTTAACATAGTTATATAACTTTTTGTAATCAAGCAATTCCTCATTGTCAATATCTTCAAGGTTAATCGCTATAATTTGATGATCTTGGATGCCAATTGACTTGAGATAGTCAATGTACAAACGAAAAAGCGTTGATTTTCCGCAACGTCTAACACCTGTAACCACCTTAATGATTTTATGGTCCTTATTAGCAATGAGTTTTTCCAGATAATTTTTTCTGCTAATCATATCGAATACCTCTCTTAAAACTCATTATACCGCTTACCAATAACCTTGTAAAAGTTTTTTCTCTGTGCAGAAAAAACTTTTCATATTTCGACACTTTTCTCACATGAATAGGTGCCTCAAGGGGTATTTTTATTTCTTTGCCTTCAAAGAATCAATTGGAAACCATCATATTCACGAGGTCTAATGGTATTAATCTCTCATTGTATTTTATATTTCTAACAATAACTCCATTACTCTTTTTTCCTTTTTAGACAAATCAACCAAAATCCCTGATGCTTGATTTATATAATCGATGCTTCTCGTTTCTGCAGTCTTTTCAAATAAATCAGAAACCTTTGTCCACAAAAGCGCTATTTCAGTAAACATTTCATACGCATCATTTAGCTTTTCTATTTTTAGCAAATCATAACTTTCTTTTAAAAAATCTCGATATAAATTTCTAAATAGAGCGCCACCAGTCCCGCCCTTTTCCATCAACATTGCGGTTGTTTTAAAATCACTTTCAATGTTCTTGCTATTTCTAAACCATTGTTTTATTTCTTGACTGGATTTTAGTACTCCTTTATATCCGATATTTTTTATTGGAGGGTTCAGATAATCTTTAGCATTATTCTTTATAGCAACCACAATTGATTTTTTTAGGTCATAATCTTTATTCATACTTTGTATTGTATAACTTAAATTTTTCGATGACATCGGACCTTTTTCTTTTCTTGCCAGCTCAAGGTTTTTAAGCGAAGTTTTCACTTGACTACCTTGTTGTTTGGTATCTACTAAATAAGCAAAACTTTCATCATATCCATACATGGCTACATAATGCCCTGCAAAGTGCATCTTATTTGTAAAATAATCCAAATGATAGCAATCAAGTTTGAGCCCAACGGGAATATCATTAACAATTTTGTTTCGGGTATTTTCCCAAGCCTTTTTTGATGATGTAGTTTCCTTAACTTCTAATTTTAAGTTTAAATTTTTTGCAATATTTTGAGTTAAAGCATCTGGCTTAATTCTTCCACCAAAGAAAGGAAAATCCATTATCTTCATATTCCAAAATATAAAACCCAGTCCCTCTCCTAGGCCGAAAAGCATGGGTTCAGAGAGCTCAATACCAATTTGGTTTAGCAATGTTCCGGTCGCAGTTGTTTCACAATGCTGGCCGATAAATGGTTTAATATTCTTGATTAAATGTGTCATGTATCTCCTTTCTTTCTCAAATGTAATTTCTTTTCTTTTATTATATCAAATATAACATGACAACAGCATGTCATATACAAATAATTATATAGTCCTTCTTCAAATCTTTTCAAATGCCATATCATCACTGTGTTCATCACTAATATGTGTAAGAATGAAATAATAGTTCACAAATAAAAATCTACCCCAGCTACATAGCCAGGATAGATATTTGATACATATAAGTTGCGTGGATATTTCGTCTTATTTTTTGTACCTTCGCCTATGAGAATTGCTGATTCCGGACATTGGCTGTAGCATGCCTATTCCTCCTCCAGCAACCAATCCACAAGATTTAGATGTCCAATCCCTTCATAATTTGCAGGCACCCCTATCTCATCTAAACTCAAAAGCACTTTTCTATGATGATCCGGAATTCTATTAAGGGGAAGTAATTCTCTTTGAAGGGTTGTTGCATCAAGGACCGTCGCAGCGACCTGATAATAGATAATCTCATCTGAATTTACCGCTACAAAGTCAATCTCTTTTTCTGCCAACTTTCCGATACTGACTTTGTTACCTCTTCGCAGCAGCTCAAGGTAAGTGATATTTTCTATTACATTTCCTAAATCCGTGGAATACCCTGAAAGCAACAAATTTCTAATACCCATGTCGACAAGGTAATACTTCCCTAGCGTCTTTAGAAACTGTCTGCCCTTGATGTCATACCGATCCACTTTGTAGAACAAATAACTATCTGTGAGTGCATTCATGTATGAGGCTACTGTGTTTACAGAAATCTTGCGTCCTGATGAGTTGAGCGTATCACTGATTTTTTTGATAGATATGGGACTTCCGATACTGCTCATCAAGACTTTTATAATGCTTTCAAGCAGTGAGACATCCGTTATGCCTTCACGTTTGGCAATATCCTTAATCAAAATTGTGTTGTAAATGCCTTCAATATAAGGATGAATAACATTAGGATTTTTTTCAATGGTTGCTAAATAGGGAAATGATCCCCACTTCATGTAGTCATTGAATAATTCCTTTTTACTATTCCCGGTATCTTTTTTAGCTTCATAGTATTCCCTAAACGACAACGGCAGCATATCAATGGTGATGTATCGCCCTGAAAGCAGTGTTGCTAGTTCCCCTGAAAGCATATACGCATTTGAACCTGTGATATAGACATCTGTGTCCTCTTTGATAAACAAACTGTCCACTGCCTTTTCAAAATTTTTGCAGTTTTGAACTTCATCAATAAAAATGTAAGTGATTTGA
>PHAG01000028.1 GCA_002841625.1 Firmicutes bacterium HGW-Firmicutes-1
TAGATTCACACTGATCGTTCACATTAAAAGCCTTCGTTTCCACAATGCCATAGTCTTGGAATCTATAAAGTATCGCATTCCCTCTAAGTGGATCAATGACCCAATATTCTTCAACGCCTGAATCTCGGTAAAGATCCAACTTAGTAAACATTTCTTTTACCGTATTTCCTGGGGATAGTACTTCGACTAGCAAGCGTGGTATACCCATATATCTTCCACTCTCGTTCGTATCCTCTTTCCAATTGCAAATAACCAACAGGTCTGGTTGGACAATGTTTGTGAACTTATTATTTCCTCTACGAAGCAATGTGACATCGAAAGGGGACACAAATACGTCACAAGGTTTTCCCGTTAAATAGCGATCAATTTCAATGTGAAATCGGGAAACAACGCGTTGATGATAGACATTAGGGGATCCCAACATGTACACTTCACCATCAATATATTCGTAACGATTATTAGCTTCTTCATTCATGTTTTTAAATTCTTCATAAGTCATCCGAACCCTACTCAGATTGTATGCTTCCATCGCTTCAGCAACACGGCCTGGATCATAAGCTTTATGCATTGAGGCATCCACATCGAATACCTGACGTAAATTAGCTGAACTTTCTATGATTTCATCCTCTATTGTATGATTCAATAATTTTGCAATGATTTCACCATTTTTAGTAATGTACACTGGCTCAGTTGAACAAAGCCTTAAATACTTGCCAAAGGAATTTTTGATGTCTGTGGATGTCACTTTCATACGAACCCTCCTCGATTAAATTTCAAATTCGAACTTAGTGTATAATCTTACCATTATTATGTCCATTTTAACTAATTTAGCCATTTTAGTCAAGGGGGGTGATAATTATTCATGAAACACAATTGCAACTTTCTATATAATTATATCTATTAACCGAACAAGGCCTCTACATATATTGCAGAAGCCTTGTTCGGTTACTTTTTTAATTTATAACTTAAATTAATTTAGATTTTTGTAGCATTCTTTTAACAATTACTGCTACTTCAGCTCTTGTAATATTATCTTTAGGTGCTAAAATGTTACTACCTTTTCCTGAAACTATCTCAGTTTTAAGGCAAGTCGCTAAGCTTTCTTTCGCCCATTCAGAAGATTGACCCGAATCACCAAATCCTGAGAGAAGCGAATTGATCTCTTCCTGTGTCAGCTCTACTTCTAATCCTGTGATTTTCATCGTATTAGCAATCATCGTCATAGCTTGTTCTCTCGTGATTTTATCCATAGAGCCAAATTTGTTATTACCATAGCCTGATATGATACCATACTCATAGGCTGTTTCTACATATTTTTTATACCAGTCATTATTACTAACATCCGTGAAAGGATTGATACTTGTTCCTGGTTTTAAGCCTAAAGCTCTGACAATAATCGCTGCAAATTCTGCTCGTGTTATATCCCTGTTAGGCTCAAACATGCCATTTCCCATGCCGCTTATAACCATTCTTGAACCCATATCATTGATTGCATCTTTTGCCCAATGATTTGCAGCATCCTTAAATTCTATTGGATTGTATACAACTGAATAGGTACTGTTTGTTAAGCTGTTAATCTTAGCATAATACTTACCATCAATGAGGATAATCTGTGTTGGTACATGTCTAACTGTTCCATCAGGTTCAACTACGATACCTGTTGTGATTTTACTTGGATCTACGCCTTCAGGTATAGCTACCGTTCTCTCCACATAGGCATTGAATTTACTAACCTCATAAGTCTGATTATTGTGAATGCATTTGATTGTAAATTCCATCGGTGGTACCACAATTGTAAATTCACCCTTATTTGATGCATTTTCAACAACTTGTACCGTCTCATCAGATGCCTTTGATATTTCTATTTGTACTTTTATATCCTTTAACTCAACGTCTGCTCCAACCTGTTCAGAGATTGCATCAATATTGATTTGCCTAGCAGGTAATGTATACGTCGCTGTTTCAGTCTTCACCTCAACTACAGCCTGCTTAGTCTCCATATTTTTAACCATTTGTCCATTTAATTCACCAACAACAACATCTGCATTGGTATTGACAGGAATGGTAACAACGGCATGATTGCCTTCTGACTCAAGTCTTTGTTCGAGCTTATCTGCATCTACAGTGATGATTGTTGTAGTCCTATTATCTACTGTTGTGGTAGTTGCTGTTCCTGCACTTTCTGATTGACCATTGACAAGGACTTCAACATCTGAGGTACCTGTAGGTTGTGGTGTGATCTCTGATGTTGAATTATTACCACCACCAGATGATGCTGGTCCTGGAAGTGTTACAGCCATACTAGATACTTCCGTTAAACCTGTAACATTGAAACCGATTTGTGTGTTATTTACCTGAGCTGTATTGGTTGCCCCCAAATCAGTAAAGGTTACTGTTCCATCTACTACTGTTTTTATTAACGTACCAGTCAAAGTCCATGCTCCAGTGTCCTTTTTTGATGCTGTGACTTGATCGCCATTATTATTGGTACAGGTATTACCGTACTGATCTTTCATAGTAAGGATCGGCTGCTGCGCAAATTGGCCTCCATTACTCGTCGGTGCTGTAATGTCCTGTGTAAGAAACAACTCTGCTACAACACCATGATTGATTGTCTGGGAAACTGTTGAGTTGGTGTAGCCCGTAGCTATGATTACGACGTTCCCTGTTGCTGGCGTTTGCAGTGCTGCATTACCGCCACTTGGTTTTAAGGTGATCTTT
>PHAG01000029.1 GCA_002841625.1 Firmicutes bacterium HGW-Firmicutes-1
CTAAGAAGCCCCGGCTAACTACGTGCCAGCAGCCGCGGTAATACGTAGGGGGCAAGCGTTATCCGGAATTACTGGGTGTAAAGGGTGCGTAGGCGGTAAAGTAAGTTAGGTGTGAAAGCCCGGGGCTCAACCTCGGGACTGCACTTAAAACTGCTTTACTAGAATACAGGAGAGGTAAGTGGAATTCCTAGTGTAGCGGTGAAATGCGTAGATATTAGGAGGAACACCAGTGGCGAAGGCGACTTACTGGACTGTGATTGACGCTGAGGCACGAAAGCGTGGGGAGCGAACAGGATTAGATACCCTGGTAGTCCACGCCGTAAACGATGAATGCTAGGTGTCGGGGGTCGAACCTCGGTGCCGCAGCTAACGCATTAAGCATTCCACCTGGGGAGTACGATCGCAAGATTGAAACTCAAAGGAATTGACGGGGGCCCGCACAAGCGGTGGAGCATGTGGTTTAATTCGAAGCAACGCGAAGAACCTTACCAGGTCTTGACATCCCTTTGACCGAACCTTAACCGGTTCTTTCCTTCGGGACAAAGGTGACAGGTGGTGCATGGTTGTCGTCAGCTCGTGTCGTGAGATGTTGGGTTAAGTCCCGCAACGAGCGCAACCCTTATCTTTAGTAGCCAGCACGTTAAGGTGGGGACTCTAGAGAGACTGCCGAGGATAACTCGGAGGAAGGTGGGGATGACGTCAAATCATCATGCCCCTTATGATCTGGGCTACACACGTGCTACAATGGTGGTAACAAAGGGAAGCGAAGCCGCGAGGTGAAGCAAACCCCATAAAAGCCATCCCAGTTCGGATTGTAGTCTGCAACTCGACTACATGAAGTTGGAATCGCTAGTAATCGCGAATCAGAATGTCGCGGTGAATACGTTCCCGGGCCTTGTACACACCGCCCGTCACACCACGGGAGTCGGAAGCACCCAACGTCAGTGACCCAACCGCAAGGAGGGAGCTGCCTAAGGTGAAATCGATGACTGGGGTGAAGTCGTAACAAGGTAGCCGTATCGGAAGGTGCGGCTGGATCACCTCCTTTCTAAGGAAGAAAGTGGAAGAAATTTATTTCTGAAGCTAAAAGTGAGCAAAGCTCACATGATGGAGATCAAAAACCTCACCGTGATAGATGAACCCAGTTTGGAAAGCCCTAGTCGAAGTTAATGAATCAACGTTTAGTACTTAAACGTTTGATGGATTAACGTTTAACAAATAAACGTTAGTAAATAAGCGAAAAGATCTAAAAAATTCTGGTGGCGATGCGACTTATGGAAACACCCGTTCCCATACCGAACACGATGGTTAAGCGTATGTCGGCCGATGATACTTGGTTGGAGACGACCTGGGAAAGTAGGTGGCTGCCAGATTTTAAAAAACAAAAGAACTCTAAAGGCAACGATAGAGGATTATATAGAAGATATCCGGAAAGACCGGAAGCAAAGCTTGAAGCTCACAGCTTCATATCTTATTTAGACCCATAAAAGCAACCGGGTCATAGCGTAAAGCTATTACGAACATTGAAAACTGCATAAGAGAAACGACTTGAAAGCACGTATGGATACAGCTTAGGCATAACACGAGGTTAAAGTGTTATGAAAAAGCGTCGTAGAAGTAGTGAAGGCAAGTCGTTAGATGATATGAAAGCACGAAAGTGAAGACATATTGTTGAAGTGATTTGTAATCTTGATATCAAATTATTAGTTCAAGCTAATAAGAGCATAGGGTGGATGCCTTGGCACTAGGAGCCGATGAAGGTCGCGATAAGCTGCGAAAAGCTTTGGGTAGGCGCAAATAGCCGATGATCCAGAGATTACCGAATGGGGAAACCTGGCTGGGAAGATCCCAGTCACTGCATGGTGAATACATAGCCATGCAGGGGGAACTCGGGGAACTGAAACATCTAAGTACCCGAAGGAAGAGAAAGAAACATCGATTACCTAAGTAGCGGCGAGCGAAAGGGTAAGAGGCCAAACCAAAGGACCTAGTCCTTTGGGGTTGAGGACTGCATACGGTATTAAGAAGATTTAACCGAAGTGTTTTGGAAAAGCACGTCAAAGAGGGTGAAAACCCCGTAGGTGAAAAGTTGACTTAGCCAGCAGTATCCAGAGTAGCACGAGACACGTGGAACCTTGTGTGAAGCAGGGGGGACCACCCCCCAAGCCTAAATACTACCTAGTGACCGATAGCGCATAGTACTGTGAAGGAAAGGTGAAAAGAACCCCGGGAGGGGAGTGAAAAAGAACCTGAAACCCTATGTTTACAAGCAGTGGAAGCACGTTAAGGTGCGACCGCGTACTTTTTGTAGAACGGTCCAGCGAGTTACTTATACTGGCGAGGTTAATGACTTAAGGTCAGGAGCCGAAGGGAAGCCAAGTCTTAATAGGGCGTTAAGTCAGTGTGAGTAGACCCGAAACCGGGTGACCTATCCATGGGCAGGTTGAAGTTACCGTAAAAGGTAATGGAGGACCGAACCCACGCATGTTGAAAAATGCGGGGATGACCTGTGGATAGCGGAGAAATTCCAATCGAACCCGGAGATAGCTGGTTCTCCTCGAAATAGCTTTAGGGCTAGCCTTGAAATAGTCTAATGGAGGTAGAGCACTGAATTGCCTAGGGGGCCTCACAGCCTACCGAAGCATATCAAACTCCGAATGCCATATAGATGTTTTTCAGGAGTCAGACTATGGGAGATAAGTTTCATAGTCAAAAGGGAAAGAGCCCAGACCACCAGCTAAGGTCCCAAAGTGTGCATTAAGTGGAAAAGGATGTGAGATTTCACAGACAACTAGGATGTTGGCTTAGAAGCAGCCATGCATTCAAAGAGTGCGTAATAGCTCACTAGTCGAGAGATCTTGCGCCGAAAATGTCCGGGGCTAAAATGCACCACCGAAGCTGTGGAAAGCACTTATTTAGATAAGTGTTTTGGTAGAGGAGCATTCTTAACACGACGAAGCTGTACCGTAAGGAGCAGTGGAGAGTTAAGAAGAGAGAATGCTGGAATGAGTAGCGAGAGAGAAGTGAGAATCTTCTCGGCCGAATATCTAAGGTTTCCAAAGTAAAGCTGATCTTCTTTGGGTAAGTCGGGACCTAAGGTGAGGGCGAAAGCCGTAGCCGATGGACAACTAGTTGAAATTCTAGTACTACGTATGAACAGAACTGTGGGGACACAGAAGGATAGGGAAATCTGGGAATGGAAAAACCAGTGCAAGCACAAAGCTTGGTTGATAGG
This sequence comes from Firmicutes bacterium HGW-Firmicutes-1, assembly GCA_002841625.1. Taxonomy (NCBI): domain Bacteria; kingdom Bacillati; phylum Bacillota; species Firmicutes bacterium HGW-Firmicutes-1. Next base: position 3,236 of record PHAG01000029.1, read on the forward strand.
CAAATCCGTCAACTAAAAGGCGAAGTGTGATGCGGATCGAAATTAAAGTAGAGAAGTTCCTAAATCCATACTGTCAAGAAAAGCCGCTATTGCTTCATACGTACCCGTACCGCAAACCGACACAGGTAGATGAGGAGAGAATCCTAAGGCCGACGGGAGAAGCGTTGTTAAGGAACTCGGCAAAATGACCCCGTAACTTCGGGAGAAGGGGTGCCTACGCAAGTAGGCCGCAGAGAATAGGCCCAAGCGACTGTTTAGCAAAAACACAGGTTTATGCAAAACCGAAAGGTGAAGTATATGAGCTGACGCCTGCCCGGTGCTGGAAGGTTAAGGGGAGTGCTTAGACTTTAGTCGAAGGTGCGAACTTAAGCCCCAGTAAACGGCGGCCGTAACTATAACGGTCCTAAGGTAGCGAAATTCCTTGTCGGGTAAGTTCCGACCCGCACGAAAGGCGTAACGATAGTACCGGTGAAGATGCCGGTTACCCGCGACAGGACGGAAAGACCCCGTGGAGCTTTACTCTAGCTTGATACTGGGATTCGATATTACATGTACAGGATAGAAGGGAGACTTTGAGCTATGGACGCCAGTCTGTAGTGAGTCGTTGTTGGGATACCTTCCTTGTAGTATTGGGTTTCTAACCTAGCACCGTGATCCGGTGTGGGGACAATGTCAGGTGGGGAGTTTGACTGGGGCGGTCGCCTCCGAAAGTGTATCGGAGGCGCTCAAAGTTCATCTCAGAATGGTTGGAAACCATTCGCAGAGTGCAAAGGCATAAGATGGATTGACTGTGACACCGACGGGTGGAGCAGGTAGGAAACTAGGACTTAGTGATCCGGTGGTATGAATGTGGGATTGCCATCGCTCAACGGATAAAAGCTACCCCGGGGATAACAGGCTTATCACTCCCAAGAGTTCACATCGACGGAGTGGTTTGGCACCTCGATGTCGGC
>PHAG01000030.1 GCA_002841625.1 Firmicutes bacterium HGW-Firmicutes-1
TTTTATATTGTTTCTTTAATGAATTTCTGGTATAACATTATTGGTGATGTTATGAATAGTAAATCTTTTAAAATAAAAGATATTTTTGCAGACCGTTGGGATGATTTTGTTGCTTTAGGTTATCCCCTTCGTCCCGCTATTTTACATAACGTTAATAAAATCATTGATTGTGGTGATCCCTCCTTGGGTCATGCCCTTTATTTTTGTGACCACTGTGGCAGAATCAAGCATGTTCCCTTTACCTGTAAAAGTCGTTTTTGTAATTCTTGTGGTGCCAAATATATTCAAGATAGAGCTGCTTCTATATCTTCCAAACTTATTCAGTGTGAACATCGTCACATCGTTTTCACCATCCCTAAAGAACTTCGCCCTTTTTTTCGCAAAAATCGTTCCTTACTTCATCTTCTTTTTCATGCTTCTGCTGCAACTATTCATGCTTGGTTTTATTCCATTAATAAATCTGAATCCTTCAAACCTGGTTTCATCTCTACACTTCACACTTTTGGCCGTGACCTTAAATGGAATCCGCATATTCATATGCTTATTACTGAGGGTGCTTCTGGTAATAAAACTGTTTGGCGTAAAATACCTCACATCCCTTTCTCTATGCTTCGCAAACGTTGGCAAGCTACTTTACTTGACTTACTACATCGTCATCTAGGAGATTCTTTTTATAAATTTAAGACTTCCTTATTCAAAACTTATCCTTCTGGCTTTTATGTCTATGCTAAATCTAACATGCTTTCTAATTCTGTTGATTCAATTAAATATATTATTAGGTATACTGGCAGACCAGCTATGGCTCAGTCCAGAATTCTTGATTATGATGGCGAATTCGTAACTTTTTTTTATAATCGTCATGAAGATAATGAAAAAGTAATTGAAAAGATACATGTCTTTGATTTTTTTAAACGTCTAATAGTTCATATTCCTGATGAGCAGTTTAAAATGATTCGTTATTACGGCTTATATGCCAAAAAACATAAACATTCTTCTAAGCTATTTTTACTTATGACTGCATCTAAACGTAAATTTTTCAAACAAAATTCTCATTGGCGTGCACGTCTACTTCTTCATTTTGGTATCGATCCACTCAGGTGCCAATGTGGTAATACAATGAAACTTCTAAATATTTTTGCTACTTCTAAAACCCACCTTCTTGATAAACCGCCTCCTCAGCTTTATAATAGTGCTTAGCATAATTATGGAGGTTAATTAATAATGAATATTTTAGAAGGCTTTACTAAAAATGATGATCTCGTTGAATTTATCTGTACTAAATGTAACTACTCTTTGTGGGTTCCGCGTTTCATTGTAGAAGAATTAGAGCAAGACAATATTTTTGATGGTCTAGATCCATCAACACCACCACAACCAGATTGCCAAGTTTGTGATGGTACCATGACACCTAAATCTTATATTGGTGTTCAGGGTATAAAGTTCGAATATAATAAATAATTTTTTCTTGAGTATATCCAAGGTTTATTTTTTATGCCC
>PHAG01000031.1:0-1358 GCA_002841625.1 Firmicutes bacterium HGW-Firmicutes-1
TGAGAACAGTCAGAAAGATAAAACTTCAGATGTGTTTCCTTATCTATCAAGAATTGAAAAAAGCCTTAAGGATCAAGGCTTTACTGCTAGACGAGCAGATAATGCTGACATAAAGCGATTACTCGGAGTCTACTACGAGCAGAATGTAACGACAGAGAAGTTTGAGGATTATGATGGCGAAAGGTGGGTGATTATTGGTGATTAATGAATCGATTCCAAATCCTTTTGCAAAATATACCAAGGTGGTATAATCAATGCATTAGTATGTACAAATGATTCGTTGATTAAACTATTTTGAGGTGAGTTGAAATGAAGAAATTGCTGAGCTATGATTTCGAATATATCCAAGATATTAATCCAATTTTAGATGAATCGGGTAAGATTCAAGAGTATTCTCCGCAAGAAAATTACAGTAAAAAGGATTCTTTTGAGTTGAATAAACATGGTTCAGGTACATTTTGTAAATTTTCAATACATTCGAAATGGTCGGGAGTAGCAGGGGTATATGCGTTTTTTATCGATGACATACTTGTCTACATTGGTCAAGCAGCGGATTTTGCTCAAAGATTCAATATGGGGTACGGGAATATTTCACCCAAAAATTGTTTTATTGGGGGCCAATCTACTAACTGTAAGATAAACAAAATGGTACTCGACTCTATTAAATCGGGGCATACAGTCTCTGTGTATTTTCATAGAACTCATGATTATAATAAAGCTGAGAGGGAACTCATTAAATACTATAAACCTCAGTATAATACAGCGCTTAATAATGATTTGGATACAGCGCAAATAAATACTATTAGGAATCAGACGACATCTTCAAAACAAGCTGAAGTGGTTGAGATTAAAAATAAGTCGGTGAACCCATCTGTCTCGAAAGTGAGGGAATTCATTCAAAAAGAAATCGAAATTGCAAAAGCACAAGGAAAAAAAGATCTCGTAATTCGTTCGGGAGATATTCATCAGACGTTAAAGATGGCAAATGCAATGCCAACAGTGTGTTCCGCAATGAGGACGTTAGATGGAGAATATAAGTATGAGGTAATAGAAGAACCACCAAAGGGTAATGGATCAAGATTAGTTTTTAAGTATATTTTTAATTGAATGCTATCAATTACCAAACCGAACTAATTTAAATACAATATATTAGGCAGCTTTGAAGAATTTTCTTTGAAGTTGTTTTTTTATTGCAAAGAAAGGGTGAGTGAATGAAAAAGATAAAAACCAATGATATGACGGGAAGTGAAGTAAAATCATTTGTCGATATGATTGCTCCATCAGTCATCAAGTTCAACGTGGACCATTTTATTTGTGGCAACACGTTCCGCTGTGTTTGGGCACTTCGAGAGTATCCG
>PHAG01000031.1:1467-2537 GCA_002841625.1 Firmicutes bacterium HGW-Firmicutes-1
CAGCAGGGTTTTATGTGTGTTGGGCCAACGGGTAGAAATGTGTTCGGCAGTCAGTATGAAAGGGTGCTTCCGGCATCATCAGTCGCCAATCTATATCCCTTCAACTATTCGGGGAAGACCGATAGCAATGGCTTTTATTTAGGCAGAGACAAATATGGATCCAATGTCATTGTAGATTTTGACAAGAGAGATGATGACAAAACCAATCCGTGTATCCTCATCTTGGGTAACTCCGGGCAGGGCAAGAGCTATCTCTTGAAACTCATTTTGTGCAACATACTGGAATCTGGCAAGAATGTCATCTGCCTTGATCCTGAGCATGAGTATGTGGAGCTTGCTGATAACATCGGTGGATGCTTTGTAGATTTGATGTCTGGTGAGTACATGATCAATCCGCTTGAACCCAAAACATGGGATGAGGGTGGATCGCCACAAGATAAGGATGCACCCATTGCTTTTAGACAGGCAACAAAACTCAGTCAGCATATTTCATTCTTAAAAGACTTCTTTAGATGCTATAAGGATTTTGATGATAAGCATATTGATGTCATTGAAATTATGCTTGGCAAGCTATATAGCAAGTGGAATATCAGTGACAATACCAATTTTAAAAGCTTAAGTTCCAATGACTATCCGATCCTTTCAGACCTTTACCAATTGATAGAAGAGGAATATCAAAACTATGACAAAGGCAAATTTCAACTTTATACGACAGAACTGCTTCAAGAAATACTTCTTGGGCTCCACTCCATGTGTCAGGGTGCTGAAAGTAAATTCTTTAATGGACACACCAACATCTCATCGAATCGCTTCATAGTGTTTGGTGTAAAAGGCCTGCTTCAAGCGAGTAAAAATGTCAAAAACGCTTTGCTTTTCAATATACTTTCCTTCATGAGCGACAAGCTTCTGACGGAAGGCAATACAACTGCTGGGATTGATGAGCTCTATCTGTTCTTAACCAATCTCACTGCAATTGAATATATCCGAAACTTTATGAAACGTGTGCGTAAGAAAGAATCATCGGTTATTCTAAGTTCTCAAAACCTTGAAGATTTCAATATCGAAGGGAT
>PHAG01000032.1 GCA_002841625.1 Firmicutes bacterium HGW-Firmicutes-1
CTCCTTGTATAATGAACATATAGTAAAATTCAATGCTCATTTGTTTTATTTTTACTATAATGAACTTAGGCGCTGTGGCTTAGTTTTATCTCCTATAGCAGCATAGCTGACTAGTTCGTAAAGGCTCTAACCATAGCTCTATGTTCATTTGTTGATTAGTTAGATAACGCTAGACGTTTTATTTAGAGCAAGGATACATTCAACATAGAGACTTATGGAAACATAGCGTACTCATTTTATTAAGGAGTTGTTCTTATGCTTTATGTTGGTATTGACGTTGCCAAAAACAAACACGATTTCTGTATTATTGATTCTGATGGTGTTGTTCACGTTCATCATCAAACCATCTCTAATTCTCTGGATGGCTTTAAGTTCTTGGTTTCATCCATTCGATCTGCTTTGTCTGAATCAGATAGTTCATATGCAAAAATAGGACTAGAATCAACGGGTCACTATAGCATTAATATCACAAACTATCTGCAACGTTCAGGCTTTGAGATCATCACTCTCAATCCTTTGTCTACTAGTCTCTTCAGAAAAGCTCACACGCTTAGAAAAACTAAAACAGATAAAACCGACGCTATGGTCATTGCAACAATGCTTATTACCGATGATTCTAAGTCCTATTCTCCTATATCATATCAGATTCAGGAGCTAAAATCATTAACTAGGCATCGTTATCGTCTTATTGGTTACCGGTCTAAGTTGAAGCTTTCTATGAGTCGTTTGATTGACATTGTTTTTCCAGAGCTACCTTCTGTTGTTTGGTCAATTCATCAAGCTTCCGTCCTTACTCTTCTTACAGTGTATCCAAACCCTGAAGCCCTTTCAGTAGCTCACTTGACCAAACTTACCAACTTACTCAAAAAGGCTTCAAAAGGCAAATATTCTAAAGATAAAGCTCTTGAAATCAAAACTCTTGCTTCGGCTTCCATCGGTTTGTCCAACGACGCTTTAGCTTTTGAACTCATGCAAAATATTCGCTTAGTTCATAATGTACAAGAAGAAATCAAGCTTCTAGATCATCGTATCAAAGAAATTCTTATATCTATAGATACACCCATATTAAGCATTCCTGGCATCTCATTTACTTTGGCTGCCATTATTATAAGTGAGATCGGTGATATCAACCGTTTTGCTTCTCCAGCTAAACTACTTGCTTATTCAGGTATGGAACCTTCAACTTATCAATCTGGTAATTTTCGTGCTTCCAATACACCCATGGTTAAACGTGGATCTACTTATTTAAGGTGGGCTATTATGCAAGCGTCACGT
>PHAG01000033.1 GCA_002841625.1 Firmicutes bacterium HGW-Firmicutes-1
GTTATGTGACAGCTAGATAACAGTTTATTATATGTGACCGCCCTAAGCGTGTTCCAGCCGCATTAACAGTTTCCAATTAGCTAGATGACAAGCCACATTCAATATTTAGACAATGGTGATAATCAAGTAGTGGCTTAGGACAGACATATTTAGGAAACTGTATAGGGTGAATTGAAGAAGGAGCTGGAACTGAATAATTGAGCATAACAACGCATAGTAGTTTTTTGGTAAATCGATCGCTCTAGGACGCTCAGACGCTCTCAACATATTGGAGTGTAGTGCTGTTTCAATAAGTAGATAGAAAAGCCACATAAGAATAACCAAATGGGAAGTAACAGGAGTGGCTTGATGAGGGTATTATATGAAACAGCGGGGTAAGGAAATTAGTTGAGAGCATCTGAGCTCCTGAAGGAGATAAGTGAAGCTACGCGATAAGAGACAGTGATTTATTAGTGAGTTTCCAGAAGGAAGCCGCCACATAACAAGCTATTGCCAACATTCATCAGCATTTAAGTTTTGGAAATCTAGAGTTGTTGAGCTGATGAACGTCGGCAACAACGAAAGCGTTATGTGACATAAGGGTATTTTTGTAGACGTATAGGTGAATTTATTTGTATATAATTTTAATGAAATATGACCCACAATAATGCACAAACAGATTAGTTGCAATCATTGAGATATTCCAATCTTAACAGTGCTACAAACATTGGGTGTATATCATCTTAAAATAAAAGGGAGATATTATTATGAATGATAAATTTAGTAAAGGGATACTTGTAGGGATATTGATATGTCTAATAATTATAGCATTAAAACCTAATAGCACGCAAACTTCTTCCCAAAATTCAACCATAGATATAAATGTAGGAGAAGAAATTATTCAACTCGCACCCAATAGGATTGCCGTTGTTGATAACAGGGCTAATTCTGGTATGGGGGGAACGATACTAGTTTTTGATTATGATGATAATACGGAAAAGTTTAACTTCGTAGGGCATATGAATTATTCTGATTACTTTAGTAATCCAAACAAATACGGAGTGCCTACAAATTAAATTAATGGCTGCATAAATTTTCCGCGCACAACATCACATAACAAAATGTTGTCGACATTCATCAGCATAGAGAATAATTAGTGGGTAATTACTTGAGCTGATGAACGTCGGCAACACGCGAACGTTAGGTGACATACCTCGGTAACGAAAGGAGAAAAGAAATGACATGGATTCAAGGTGGGCCACTCCTAGAAGTTAGTTTTTTGATTTATTGCGATAGTATTAGAATGCTTTGTAAACTTTGCCAATTTAGAAATAAATATGGATATTGAGAAATTTGTTGATGGCTACGAATATGATTTTGAGAATTCCATTATCATTCATTCGATAGAAATTGATTTCATTGCACAAATAGGACGAACTCGAAAAGGGACTATCTATATTAGTGAAATATATTTTGAAACATATGTCGTTGATTTGTGTTTTTTTGGGTCTGCTTTTGATGCTGTAGAATGGAATCAAGTTGGCATAAAGAAAGATGAATACATCTACTTCATAGGGTTATTAAAAGAATTGTATGAGATATTTGACTTTAGAGTTGGGGGAATTGCACTTGAAGATGACATAAAAGTTCTCTATGCATCAGAGCAGCCTTGGCCTAATATTGATTATCAGATTGTCAATTTAAAGTGTACAGAACTTGATAAGAAGCTATCTGAGTTCGTTGCTTTAATCTGGAATGAAAAAATTGAACAACTTGATACAGAGGTTAAAGCTATGCACGTTCATCAAAAAATAAAGAATGATGGCATTATGTTTACAAACGATTGGCAAGAAACATTTTGATGCCAAACAGTCGGTACGTCACCTAACAATATGTTCACAACATTCATCAGCATATTGATTGATTAGTTGGGAAGTGAACGAGCTGATGAACATCGTGAACACGCGAGCGTTAGGACAACATCCTGAATATCGTAGTGAACGACAGGAGTTACTAATTAATGGTGAAGCGGAGTATCAATATGGGTTGCCAGGTATTACATGTAGTATGTGTAACAATACTTGGAGCAGCATGAGAGTACTACCATTGTACTACCCATTAGATTAAGTGAAAGAGATAAAAGTAAGAGCCGATGGCCAATAGAAGCAGAAGAACATATATTTCAACAAAAGGAATTAAAGGCATGTTATGCAGCTAAAGGGATATTAATTGACCAACTGAGGCCTGGAGATGATTTCCAACCTATTAACTTTAGAATAAAAAGTAAGCCTAGAACAGATTTTTTATGGCCTACACTAATGAACCCATTGGTGTCTGAGAAAGTTAAAAATATATTTGAAGAGAATAAGGTTAAAGGTGTTTCCTTTTTTAAAATTATAGTTGACAAAATTGAAGATAAAGTGGCAAAGTATTCATTTGTAGTATCTGATGAGGTCCAAGTTTATTACAACATGGTAATTAATTCCAGCTCTAAACGACCACCAGGTGCAGATATAATTTCGATTTGCGACTTATGCGGATATGAATTATATAATAAAGAGCAAAGACAAATTCAGATGAATCTAGATATGTGGTTAGGTGAGGACATATTTTATCTAAATACCACACTTCATATTATAATTACTGAAAAAGTGAAAAATATAATTGAGCAATGTGGATTTAATAATATTTTTGCAGAAGAAATTAACCAAGCTACCGAAAACTTCGCCTAACAATATGTTGCCAACATTCATAGCACTAATGATAACTTAACGTAAGTATTTGAGCTATGAACGTCGGCAACACGCGAACGTTATGTGACATTATGCCCTAGAATACGCCTGAAATTTTCAAAGTAATTATTGGAGGAATAAAAGGATATGAATTCAACACAAAGACCAGAGACTACAGATGAACTTGATGTAGATAAAGATTGGAAGAAAGTAGTTGGTGTGAAAGAAGGGCTAGAGCAGTACTACCAAATTGAACAGACTACCGATTTGTATTCTTTAAATACTGGAAAAGTTTTAGCGAAAATAGGAATTAATAATAAGACAGACATTAAAACAAAATCTCCAGTTAGCTATATCGTTATTGATAGAACGATGCATTTAAACGAAAAAGGCATTCAATACTTGTGCAATTGGCTAAAAAAATTAATTATCGTTACTAGTAATAAAATGCATCCTGCATACAAACTAAAAGATATGTTTAATAATTTAATAGTTATTTATTATAAAGCAGATATAGACTTTATTGACCTATTTACTATATTAAAACACGAGCATGGAGTTGATAGCTTAACTATACAGTCGGGAGGAACGCTAAACTCAATTTTTATTAGAAGTGGTCTTGTTGATCACTTAAAGATAGTTGTCGCTCCAATAATAGTAGGGGGAAAAGATACACCGACATTGATTGATGGCATGTCACTTTTAAAAGAAGATGAATTGGCAAGTTTAAAAGCATTGAAATTAAAGAAGAGTAAAGTGTTAAATGATTCTTACATTATGCTAGAATACGATGTAATCCAAGAAACGCAAATTGTTTAAGTATATTTATTTTAATGCGTCTATTGAAGGTTGCCGGGCACAACGTCACATAACAATGTATTGCCAACATTCATCAGCTTAAAGCAATGTTATGTGGGACATCTTTGATCTGATGAACGTCGGCAATACGCGAGAGTTA